>NZ_JBHUVA010000025.1:0-79437 GCF_042670805.1 Micromonospora sp. NPDC057141
CCGCCGGGGCCGCCGCCCGCGCCCCGCCCGCGCCGCCCGCGTTTGTCGCGTCGACCGCCGGGTAGCCACCGCCGACCGTGCCGGCGGCGCGACCGCACCGGCGAGCGTGCCCGACCCGCGGGAGGACAGCGATGATGGGACCCGGCGACTTCGGCTCCGACCCGTGGGACGAGTTCCTGGCCCGGTACTTCGGCCGGGGCGAGGGAGGACGCCGGCCGGCGCATCGGGTCGACATCACCCGGCTGATGACCGCCGACGCGCGGGAGATGCTCGCCGACGCGGCCCGTCGGGCGGCGCAGCGGCACAGCAACGACCTCGACACCGACCATCTGCTCTGGGCGGCGTTGCAGCGCGAGGCGCTGCGCGACCTGGTCCGTCGGGCCGGCGCCGACCCGGACGCCCTGGTCAACGCCCTCGGTGGGCGCGGCGACGGCGCGCCCCGGGGCGAGGTGCCGCCGAACCTGTCCCTCACCCCGGCGGCGAAGCGGGCGCTGCTCGACGCCCACCAGCTCTCCCGCGCGATGGGCGCCAACTACATCGGCCCCGAGCACATCCTGATGGCGCTGCCGCTGAACCCGGAGTCGCCGGCGGGCCGGATGCTCGCCGCCGGCCGGATCCAGCCGGAGTCGTTGCAGGCGGCCAGCGCCGAGCGTGGGCCGATGTCCGGCCCGAAGCCCGACCACGGCACCCCCACCCTCGACCAGTACGGCCAGGACCTCACCGAGCTGGCGCGCAACGACCAGATCGACCCGGTGATCGGGCGGGCCGCCGAGATCGAGCAGGCCGTGGAGATCCTGTCCCGGCGGACGAAGAACAACCCGGTGCTCATCGGCGAGGCCGGCGTCGGCAAGACCGCGATCGTGGAGGGGCTGGCCGAGCGGATCTGCGACGGCGACGTCCCGCAGACGCTGATCGGCAAGCGGGTGGTGCAGCTGGACCTGGCCGGCCTGGTCGCCGGCACCCGCTACCGGGGCGACTTCGAGGAGCGGCTCAAGAAGGTCATCGAGGAGATCCGCGCCCACCGCGACGAGCTGATCATCTTCCTCGACGAGATCCACACCCTGGTCGGCGCGGGCGGGGCGGGCAGCGAGGGTGGGATGGACGCGTCCAACATGCTCAAGCCGGCGCTGGCCCGGGGCGAGCTGCGGGTGATCGGTGCGACCACCCTGGACGAGCACCGCCGCAGCATCGAGAAGGACGCCGCGCTCGCCCGCCGGTTCCAGCCGGTGCTGGTGCCCGAGCCCACCGTGGACGACACCGTGGCCATCCTGCGCGGCCTGCGGGACCGCTACGAGGCCCACCACCAGGTGCGGTTCACCGACGAGGCGCTGGTCGCCGCCGCCGAGCTGTCCGACCGGTACGTCACCGACCGGTACCTGCCCGACAAGGCCATCGACCTGATCGACCAGGCCGGGGCCCGGGTACGGCTGCGCACCCGTACCCCCGCCTCCGACGTGCGGGAGCTGGAGCAGCAGCTCGACGAGGTGCGCCGGGACAAGGAGCAGGCGGTCGCCGACGAGCAGTACGAGCGGGCGTCCGCCCTGCGCGACCGGCTCGCCGAGGTGGAGGAGCAGATCAGCCGGGCCAAGGGCGACGACGGCGGCGGCTCGCAGGTCCCGGCCGTCGGCCCGCAGGAGATCGCCGAGGTGGTGTCCCGGGCCACCGGCGTCCCGGTCGCCCAGCTCACCGAGGAGGAGCGCGACCGGCTGCTGCGCCTGGAGGGGCAGATGCACCAGAAGGTCGTCGGCCAGGACGACGCGGTGGGCGCGGTCGCCGAGGCGGTCCGCCGCTCCCGGACCGGGCTGGCCGACCCGAACCGGCCGATGGGCAGCTTCCTCTTCCTCGGTCCCACCGGGGTCGGCAAGACCGAGCTGGGCCGCGCCCTGGCGGAGGCGCTGTTCGGCGAGGCCGACCGGATGATCCGACTGGACATGAGCGAGTTCCAGGAGCGGCACACCGTCGCCCGGCTCGTCGGCGCGCCCCCCGGCTACGTCGGGTACGAGGAGGCCGGCCAGCTCACCGAGGCGGTGCGCCGCCGCCCGTACGCGGTGGTGCTGCTCGACGAGATCGAGAAGGCCCACCCGGACGTGTTCAACACCCTGCTCCAGGTGCTCGACGACGGCCGGCTCACCGACAGCCAGGGCCGGACGGTGAACTTCAAGAACACCGTACTGATCATGACGAGCAACCTCGGTTCGGAGCTGATCACCGGCAGCCAGCGTGCCGTCGGCTTCGGCGCGGGCGAGCCCGGCACCGAGCGGGAGAGCGACGAGCTGCGCGAGCGGCTGATGCGCCGGCTCCAGGAGAACTTCCGCCCGGAGTTCCTCAACCGCATCGACGAGGTGATCATCTTCCGCCGGCTGGAGCAGCAGCAGCTGCGCCAGATCACCGAACTGCTGCTGGAGGAGACCCGCCGCCGCCTGCACGCCCAGGACATCGACGTCGCGTTCACCGTCGCCGGGATCGACTGGCTCGCCGAGCACGGCTACCAGCCGGAGTTCGGGGCCCGCCCGCTGCGCCGGGTGATCCAGCGCGAGGTGGACAACCGGCTGTCCCGGATGCTGCTGGAGAACGCCGTCTCGCCCGGGCAGAAGGTCACCGTGGACGTCCGCGACGGGTCGCTGGCCTTCGAGGTGGCCGCCGGCGACCGGGGCTACACCGCCGCCGCCACGTCCCACCCCCGGTGAGCGGGCGAGGCCGCAGATGACCGAACCCGAGGAGACCGCCGGGGAGGCCGGGACCGACCCGGACCGCAGCGAACCGATCGAGGTTCCGCCGACGGCCAACCCCGCGCGGGTGCGGGTGCCGCCGGAGGGCCTGGGTTCCCACACCGGCGACCCGGAGCCGTCCGGGCCGCCGTCCGGAGAGGAGGCGTGATGGTACGCGAGGCGCGACTCGAGCCCGAGGTGGAGGTGCTCTGGGAGGAGTTCCACGCCGAGGTGAACGTCACCTCCGAGCAACTGCGCAGCTGGCTGCTGACCCGCGGTTCCGGTGCGGAGTCGTTCGGGGCGGGCCCGGACCTCGACCTGCCCGAGCCGGGCCGGCAGATCCTGGCCGTGCTCCGCAAGCGCAAGGTCGACCTGACCCGCGACGACATCGAGGTGATGCGGGAGGCCGTCGACCGGATCCGGTCCCTGACCGCCGCCCGCCCGGCCGCCGGTGCCGCGGACGACGAGTGGCGGCGCTCTCTGCTCGACCTGGGCCACGACGCCCTCGTGGAACGCTGACCCGCCGCAGCGGGCCGCGGCACCGCTGCCCGGCCCCGCCGCCCGGTGACGGCGGCGGGGCCGGGGCGGGTTCACTCCGATTCCATGCTGCCGATCTTCAGGCCGACGGCGTCGGCGGCGGCCTGGAGATCGCCGCGCGCCCGTTTCTCCCGGCTGAGCAGGGTGGCGTACTCGGTCACGTCGGCGGGGCCGGGGACCTCGGGCAGGCGGCGCAGGAACGCCTCGACGTCCCGGGCGGCGGCGCTGTGCGCGGCGGCCGCCACGCGCAGGGTCTCCCGGTCGTCGGCGGTCGGCTGGGCATTGGTCATGGGGCCCTTGATACCCACCGTCAGGCGGTTCGCACCCCGGAACCGGTGCCCCCGGCGAGTGGCCCGGCCGGGGCCGACCGGCGTACCCCGAAGTCCGGGTGCCGCAGCAGCCAGGCAAGGTAGTCGGGGTGCGCGGCGAGCGAGTCGCCGTACACGGCCACCGCGGCCTCCAGCACCTCCTCGGCGAAGCTCGCGCCGCCCGAGTCCGGGTGCCAGCCCAGCAGCAGCCGCCAGCGCAGCGGCGCCCCGGCCAGCCGCCGGGTCACCAGCCCGGGCACCGGACGGAAGGTGGCCTGGCACAGCGCCACCGCCGCGCCTGCCTCCACCAGGTCGATGCAGCCGCGCACGTCGGCCTCGTACACCTTGCGGGGGGTGAAGCCGGCGCGGGCGCAGGCGGCGGCGAAGCAGTCGCCGAAGCAGCCGTCGCCGGGAGCGGCGACCCACTGCTCGGCGCGCAGGTCCACCAGCCGCACCTCGTCGTGGTCGGACACCGGGTGCTGCTCGGGCAGCAGCACCTGCACCGGCTCCATCGCCACCTCCCGCCAGGTCAGCCCGTACCCGGCCGGCGGGACCGCGTCGCCGCAGACCCCGACCAGCGCGTAGTCCAGCCGGCCGCCGCCGACGAGCTGGGCCAGCTCGTCGGCGGACCAGGAGGCGTACGTGGTGATCTGGGCCTGTGGGTGCGCGGCGGCGAGCCGGTGCACCAGACGGCCGAGGATGGGGCTGTTCACCCCGCCGAAGCGGTACCGGGCGAGGGTCGGGCCCGCCCCGGCCAGCCGGGCCGCCTCGTCCTGGAGGCCCTGCATGGCCGGCAGCAGCACCCGGGCCCGGGCCAGCACCAGCTCGCCGAGCGCGGTGGGCCGGGCACCGCGGCGGTCCCGTTCGAACAACGACCCGCCGAGCGCCCGCTCGATGCGTTGGAGCTGGGCGGTCAGCGCCGGCTGGGCCAGGCCGAGCGTGGACGCCGCCTTCGTCACGCTCCCTGTCTCCGCGATGGCGCAGACCACCCGCAGGTGTCTCAGCTCCAGATTCATACCGTGACGGTATGACCACGGAAGGATCGATGGAAGGGTCCTGGCGGATAGGAGTTGACCGATATTTATTGGTGACCGCCCGGTATTCGGTCGGTGACCCCGCGGTAACCGTCCGGTATTCGGTCAGTCTCCCGGTGGAAGCAGGTCCGACGCGTACGTCGGCCGGTCCGTCACCGCGTCGCGGACCTCGTTCACCGCGCCCACCGCCGGCTCGACGATCCGGTTCCACGGCGGCGTCGCCGGCGTCCCCGGTAGCAGCCCTCCTCGGGCACGGGTGGCAGCGGCGGTACCAGGTCGCGTCCCCGCGAAACGGCGAACCCGCCGGGCGGGGGCGCTGCCTGGCCGGGCGGGGGCGCTGCCCGGCCGGCGCGGCTGGTATGAAGAAGCGATGACGAGCGACGCCGCTTCCGCCCCGCCCGACCCCACCGCCGAGGTCGTCGACCTCTGCCGCGACCTGCTGCGCATCGACACCACCAACACCGGGGACAACGCCACCAGCGCGGGGGAGCGCGTCGCCGCCGAGTACGTCGCCGAGAAGCTCGCCGAGGTCGGCGTCGAGTCCCGGATCCACGAGTCCGCCCCGGGCCGGGCCAACCTCGTCGCCCGCATCCCCGGCGCCGACCCTGGCCGGGACGCGCTGCTCGTCCACGGTCACCTCGACGTCGTCCCCGCCGACGCCGACGAGTGGTCGGTGCACCCGTTCTCCGGCGAGCTCCGCGACGGCTACCTGTGGGGCCGGGGCGCGATCGACATGAAGGACTTCGACGCCATGGTGCTGGCCGTGGTGCGGCACTGGCGGCGCACCGGCGTCCGGCCCGCCCGCGACATCGTGCTCGCGTTCACCGCCGACGAGGAGGCCGGCAGCGACTACGGCGCGCACTACCTCGCCCAGCACCACCGCGACGCCTTCGACGGCTGCACCGAGGCGATCGGTGAGGTCGGCGGCTTCTCCTACACCGTCGACGAGTCCCAGCGGCTCTACCTCATCGAGACCGCCGAGAAGGGCATCGACTGGCTGCGGCTGCACGCCAAGGGCCGCCCCGGCCACGGCTCGATGGTGCACGACGACAACGCCGTGACCGCGCTCGCCGAGGCCGTGGCCCGCATCGGCCGGCACCGCTTCCCCGTGGTCGTCACCGACACCGTGCGCGCCTTCCTCGAGGAGGTCTCCGACCTGCTCGGCGTCGAACTCGACCCGGAGGACCCGGAGACGGCCATCGCCAAGCTCGGCCCCATCGCCAACATCATCGGCGCGACCATCCGCAACACCGCCAACCCGACCCGGCTCGCCGCCGGCTACAAGGACAACGTCATCCCCGGCCGGGCCACCGCCACCATCGACTGCCGCAGCCTGCCGGGCCAGTCGGAGCTGCTGGAGCAGCAGCTGCGCGAGCTGGTCGGCCCCGACATCGCGATCGAGTACGTCCACCGCCAGCCCGCCCTGGAGACCACCTTCGACGGCGACCTCGTCGATGCCATGTCGGCGGCGTTGCGCGCGGAGGACCCGGGCGCCCGGCCCGTGCCGTACATGCTCTCCGGCGGCACCGACGCCAAGGCGTTCTCCGAGCTCGGCATCCGCTGCTTCGGCTTCGCCCCGCTGCGGCTGCCGCCCGACCTCAACTTCTCCGGCCTGTTCCACGGCATCGACGAGCGGGTGCCGGTGGACGGACTACAGTTCGGCGTGCGGGTTCTCGACCGCTTCCTCCGGAGTTGCTGACCGTGTCCGCCGCCCCATCCCGCCCGGCACGGATCGTCCCCCATCGCGAAGGGAACGCACATGTCCGACCAGCACGGTGAGCTGGACGCCGCCCTGGAACGGGTGATCGGCGCCGCCCGCCAGCACCTGGCCGCCGTTCGCGCAGCCCAGGGCCGCATCGACGACGACGACGTCTGGCAGGCGTACGTCGCCCTGAACAACGCCTCGTTCGCCTACGACGAGCAGCTGCTCGACGCGTTCGGCGAGGTCACACCCTGGGACGTCGAGTCCATCGACCCCGACGAGGCCGACGAGCGCTTCGGCGCGGCCGAGGGCGTCGAGGCGACCGACCCGCACCCCCGGGTCATCTCGGTGCGTCAGCGCCGCGACTACCGGGTGCCCAGCGTCGCCGCGCTGATCCGGGTCGCGGAGGCGGCCCGCCGCGAGGGCACCCCCGAAGAGGACGAGCCCGCGCCCGTCGAGGGCGTCGGTGAGGCGGTGCTGGAGCTGCTGCAGAGCGGCGACGGGTCGCTGTCCGCGCTGGACGTCCCGGAGCTGGAACCGCTCGACGGGGTGGTGATGGTCAGCGAGGTCGGCACCCCCGTCGACCTGGAGTCGTTCGACGACGACGACCCGGTGGGCCCGTTCCAGCCGGCCGCCGACGACCGCCTCGTGGGCCGCCTCGACGAGCACCCGTTCCTCGACCTGGAGGGCGAGGAGCACGACCACGCGGGGCACCGCCACTAGCGCGGGGCACCGCCACTCGGCCGGGCTCGCCCCGGGGCCCGGCCCGCCGGCGGGGCCCCGGGGCGGCGGCGGGCGCGGGCCGCCCGGGTCAGTACGACAGGTCGGGCTGCGGCTGGTTCACCCGGCGGCGGCGCAGCATCACCTGCCGCGTGCCGTCCCGGTACAGGCGCACCCGGGCCAGCTCCCACCCGGAGAACTCCGCCTGGATCGCCAGCTGCGCCGCGGCGGTCAGCCGGTCGACGTTCGAGGGCAGCCGCAGCGGCGCGTATTCGTAGTCCATGCGTTCCATGCTGCCCAGCCCGGCGGCCGTCCGCCACCCCGCCCACCTGGCCCGGCCAGCTCGCCCGCCTGGCCCGGCCACCCCGCCCACCTGGCCCGGCCACCCCGCCCACCTGGGCTCACCTGGCCCGGCCGGCTCGACCGCGTCGGCGTGCCCGGCCGGATCCGCTCAGCCGTCCCGTTCGGGATAGCCGACCGGCACGGCCGACACGTCGTCGAGCGCGACGATGATCTCCGCTGGCAGCGTCATCCGCTCCACCTGGAGCGCGCCGAGCAACTGACCGACCGTCCGCGCGCCGAGGATCGGGGCGGTCACGCCCGGCCGGTCCCGGATCCACGCGAGCGCCACCTCCAGCGGCGACACGCCCAGCCCCCCGGCCGCCGTGGCCACCGCCTCCACGATGCTGGAGCAGCGCGGCTCCAGATACGTCGCCACGAACGGCTCGAAGTGCGGCGACGCGGCCCGCGAGTCCGCCGGCCGGCCGTGCCGGTACTTGCCGGTGAGCACCCCCCGGCCCAGCGGTGACCAGGGCAGCACCCCCAACCCCAGCGCTGCGCAGGCCGGCAACACCTCCCGCTCGACGCCCCGCTCCAGCAGCGAGTACTCCACCTGGGCGGCGACCACCGGGGCCCGCCCCGGCCAGGCCGCCTGCCAGGCCGCCGCCCGGGCCGTCTGCCAGCCGGAGAAGTTCGAAACCCCGACATAGCGGACCCGGCCGCTGGCCACCGCGTGGTCCAGCGCCGCCAGGGTCTCCTCCAGGGGCGTGTCCGGGTCGTACCCGTGGACCTGCCACAGGTCGACGTGGTCCGTGCCGAGCCGGCGCAGCGAGGCGTCCAGGGTACGCAGCAGGTGCCCCCGGGAGCCGTCCCGGCGCCGGCCGCTGCCCGGCCGCAGCCCCGCCTTCGTCGCGATCAGCAGCTCGTCGCGGGGAACCAGGCTGCCCAGCAGCGACCCGATGACCGACTCCGCGTCCCCGTCGCCGTACACGTCGGCGGTGTCCACCAGGTTGCCGCCCGCGTCGAGGAAGCTCTTCAGCTGGGCGGCCGCGTCGTCGGCATCGGTGTCCCGACCCCAGGTCATGGTGCCGAGCGCGAGCCGGGAAACCGCCAGCCCGCTTCGGCCGAGCGGTCGCTGTTGCATGGGTGAACCTTATTTCGAACCCGCCGCCACGGATATCCTCGCTCCCGTCAAGTTCCTGCTCGCCCTCCTGGCGGCACCCACCCCCGGCCCTGTGACGCGTTCGGGGTGAGCCGGTCGTCGGCCCGCCCGCCCGCATTGCGTAACCTGATGCGACCTGTGGTGCGCCGATGGGGGAGGACCAGTGCGACTCGGGCTAAGTCTCGGATACCAGACGGCGTGGAGCACACCCGCCGACCACCTGGCGCTCGCCCAGGAGGCCGACCGGCTCGGCTACTCGGTGGTGTGGGCGGCGGAGGCCTACGGCTCCGACTCGCCCAGCATGCTGGCCTGGATCGCCGGCCAGACGGAGCGGATCGACGTCGGCAGCGCGGTGATGCAGATCCCCGCCCGGACCCCGTCGATGACCGCCATGACGGCGGCGACCATCGACGCGCTTTCCAACGGCCGGTTCCGGCTCGGCCTGGGCGTCTCCGGCCCCCAGGTCTCCGAGGGCTGGCACGGGGTGCGCTTCGCCAAGCCCCTCGCCCGCACCCGCGAGTACGTCGACATCGTCAAGCTCGCCATCGCCCGCAAGGAAGTCGCGTACGACGGCGAGTTCTACACCCTGCCGCTGCCCGACGGCCCGGGCAAGGCGTTGCGGCTGGGCTTCCACCCGCCGCGCGAGCAGGTCCCGATCTACCTCGCCGCCGTCGGCCCGAAGAACCTGGAGCTGGCCGGCGAGATCGCCGACGGCTGGCTGGCCGTCTTCTACGCCCCGGAGTTCGCCGACGAGCAGCTCGCCGCCGTGGCCGCCGGCCGGGCGAAGGCCGGCAAGGAACTGGCCGGCTTCGACGTCGTGCCGTCGGTGCCGGTGGTCGTCGGCGACGACGTCGCGACCTGCGCCGAGCTGGTCCGCTGGTACGCGGCCCTCTACGTCGGCGGGATGGGCAGCCGGCAGCAGAACTTCTACAACCAGCTCGCCACCCGGATGGGCTACGGCGATGCCGCCCGCGAGGTGCAGGACCTCTACCTGGCCAAGCGGCAGCGCGACGCGGCCGCCGCCGTGCCGATGGAGTTCATCGACCGCACCTCGCTGCTCGGGCCCAAGGAGCGCATCGCCGAGCGACTGCGGGAGTACGCCGCCGCCGGCGTCACCACCCTGTCGGTGACCCTCTTCGTCGCCGACCGGGACAGCGGCGTGCAGACGCTGCGCACCGTCGCCGAGGCTCTCGAGTTGTCCGGGGTCGGCGAGTGACCTGGATCGAGGCCATCGTCCTGGGCGTCGTCCAGGGGCTCACGGAGTTTCTTCCGGTCAGTTCGTCGGGGCACCTGCGGATCACTTCGGCGATCTTCTTCGACCGGGACGCCGGCGCCTCGTTCACCGCGGTGACCCAGCTCGGCACCGAGGCGGCGGTGCTCATCTACTTCGCCAAGGACATCTGGCGGATCACCCGGACCTGGCTGGTCGGGCTCTGGGACCGCTCGGTGCGCTCCAGCCTCGACTACCGGATGGGCTGGTACGTCATCGTCGGTTCGATTCCGATCGGGCTGTTCGGCTTCCTGTTCAAGGACCAGATCCGCACCGCCGGGCGCAACCTGTGGGTGGTCGCCACCACACTGATCGTCTTCGCGTTCGTCCTCGCCTTCGCCGAGTACTGGGGACGGCAGACCCGCACCCTGGAGAACTTCCGGATGCGCGACGGCGTCGTGATGGGTTTCGCCCAGGCGATGGCGCTGATCCCCGGCGTGTCCCGCTCCGGCGGCACGCTCACCGCCGGTCTGCTGCTCAACCTCACCCGGGAGACGGCGGCCCGGTACTCGTTCCTGCTCGCCATCCCGGCAGTGGTGATGTCGGGCATCTTCAGCGTCGGGGACGTCTTCGAGCCGTCCGCGCCGGGGACCTCCGCGCCGAGCGGGGCGCAGATGGTGGTGGCCACGCTCATCGCCTTCGTGATCGGCTACGCGGCCATCGCCTGGCTGCTGCGCTACGTCGCCCACCACACCCTGTACGTCTTCGTGCTGTACCGGGTCGCCCTGGGCACCCTCGTCCTTGCCCTCCTGATGACCGGCACCATCGCCGCCACCTAGGTGCAAGGAGGGGTCCCTTGTTGACGCCCCGGCTCGGTCGGGTGCCGGGTCGGGGGTTGCGCCCCGCTGACCAGGGACGCCGCCGGCCGGGTCCCGTGTGGTGGGGGCCCGGCCGGTGTTGCCTAGTCAGTTGGTTGTGTGTGGGTTTGGGTTAGCTGTTCCAGTGTTGGGTGACGAGGTCGGCGGCCTGTTGTTCCCATTGGGCGTAGGCGTCGGGGTAGGCGGAGACCTGGACGGTTTGGGCGGCGTCGGTGAGGGGCATGTCGTGCCAGCCGTCGACCTGCTTGAGGCCGGTGAGGAATGCGGTGGTGGCGTATTCGGGGTCGGTGATTTGTTCGGGGGTGCCCCAGCCGCTGGAGGGGCGCTGTTGGAACAGGCCGAGGGAGTCGTGGTCGTTGTGGTCGCCGAGGTGGCCGAGGTTCTGCAGCTTCGATTCCTGTAGGGCGGTGCCGATGGAGATGACGGCGGCGCGTTCGTCGAGGCCGGTCTTCTTGGTGGCGGTGATGATGGCCTTGGCGTTGGTGGTCTGTTCGGTGTCGAGGTCGATGTGCGACTGCGCGCCCTGTACGCCGTGGGGGGTGAGGGCGGCGGTGTCCACGCCGGTGTTGTCGGTCTGGGCGGCGGCGGGTCGGGTGTCGACCGTGTCGGTGCTGGTGGTGGTGTGGTGGAGGGGTCCGGCGGCGAGGCCGGCGGTGGCGGTGAGTCCGGCGATGCCGAGGACACTCTTGCGCAGGATGGTGGTGGTCATGGGGGTGACTCCAATCCGGGGGTCGACACCCACCCGGGCAGAGGGCTCGGGGCGGGTGTGAGCACCACGTCGAGGCGCCCGAAGGGGAAGACGAGAGGGGACCGGCGCAGGCGGAGGGGCTGGGGTGGCGCCGGGCCCAGGTGTAACGATCGGGGCCCAGCCCGCATTCCAGCCGATGCCCTCCCGGGTGGATCCGGCAGGTCCGGTACCCGGGGGTGGCCCGGTACCGGGGTGGGTCGGGGGGCCTGCTCGATCGTCTGTCAGGTGTAACGCCCCGGGGCCTGCGGCGATTCCGCCCCCGGGGTGCCGCCCGCCACCACCCACCGCCCCACCGAACCGGACAAACACCCTGAACGCGGCCTGACCGGGCGCGAGGTCGACTTCATGTCGGCGACGTGGGGGTATCCGGGCGGGCGGGACCCCGCCATGTCGCCGCCGACATGAAGTCGATATTCAGCTGTCGGGCAGGCCCAGCCTTCGGCCTGGGCGTGGTTCTGCCGTCGCCCGTACCCCATAGGGTGGGCAGCGTGGCGACTCTTCTCCTCCTGCGGCACGGCCGCACCACCGCGAACGCGGACGGCGGTCTCGCCGGACGCCAGCCCGTCGAGCTGGACGACACCGGCCGGGCCCAGGCGACGGCGGTGGGTGAGCGGCTGCGCGGGCTGCCGCTCGCCGCGGTGGTGACCAGTCCGCTGGTCCGGTGCCGGCAGACCCTGGAGTTGGCACTGCCGCAGGCCGCGCCGACGGTGGACGAGGGGCTGATCGAGTGCGGGTACGGCAGTTGGGAGGGGCAGCCGCTCAAGAAGCTCGCCAAGGAGCCGCTCTGGCCGGTGGTCCAGCAGCACCCGAGTGCCGTCGTCTTCCCCGACGGGGAGGCCATGGCGGCGATGGCGGCCCGGGCGGTCGCCGCGGTGCGCTCCTGGGACGCCCGGATCACCGCCGAGCACGGGACCGAGGCGGTCTGGTTGGCGTGCAGCCACGGCGATGTGATCAAGGCTATCGTGGCGGACGCGTTGGGCGTACACCTTGATCTTTTTCAGCGCATCGTCGCGGACCCGGCGTCGATCACGGCGATCCGGTACACGCCGCTGCGGCCCTTCCTGCTACGGCTGAACGATACGGGCGGTGACCTGGCCGGGCTGGTGCCGCCGCCGCGCAGGCGCCGGCGGCGGGCCGCGCGGCCGGCGGAGTCCGACGCCGCGGTCGGCGGGGGATCGGGGGCCGGGCGGTGAGGCCGGCGACCGGCGCCCCCGTGGTCGGGCGGGCCGGGCGGTACGACGGGCGCGGCGCGGGCGCGCGATTCCCCGTACGTGGGGTGCGCGGCGCTGTGGCGCGCCGGATAGGGTCGTGGGTATGACCCACCAGGTGCACGCCTTCGAGCCGCCGGAGCGGTTCGTCGCCGGGACCGTCGGGGCGCCCGGGGAGCGCACGTTTTTCCTTCAGGCCCGCGGCGGAGGCCGGCTGGTCAGCGTCGCGCTGGAAAAGGTCCAGGTGTCGTTGCTCGCCGAGAAGCTGGAGGAGTTGCTCACCGAGGCGCAGCGCCGCTTCGGCGTGCAGCTGCCCGAGGCGGTGGCCTCCGTGGGCGACAACGATCCGCTGGACACACCGGTCGACGAGGAGTTCCGGGTCGGCACCCTCGGGCTGGCCTTCGACGTCGACACCGCGACCGTCGTGATCGAGGCGATCGCCGCCGGCGAGGCGGAGGCCGAGCTGGGCGGCGAGGAGGAAGACGACGACGAGGAAGACGACGACGAGGAGCCGGACGAGGACCTGGACCGGTTGCGCGTCCGGCTGACCCCCGAGGCGACCCGCGAGTTCATCGAGCGGGCCCGCCGCGTGGTCAACGCCGGCCGCCCGCCCTGCCCGCTCTGCGGTCAGCCGCTGGATCCCGCCGGGCATCTCTGCCCGCGGCACAACGGTTATCACCGGTGACCTCGTCGGAACTCGAACGTCGGCAGGACGATGCGGCGATGCTACGGCTGCTCCGCGACGGTGAGCTGACCGTCGAGGGCCGCCTGGTCGACGCCTCCAACGCGACGCTGCTCGGTGCGCTCACCCTCGACGGGGTGAGCGCCCGCTGCGTCTACAAGCCGGTGCGGGGTGAGCGTCCCCTCTGGGACTTCCCGGACGGCACCCTCGCCGGCCGGGAGGTCTCGGCGTTCCTGGTCTCCCAGGCCACCGGGTGGGACCTGGTTCCGCCGACGGTGCTACGCGACGGTCCGTTCGGGCCCGGCTCCTGTCAACTGTGGATCGACGAGCCTGCCGACGCGGAGCCGCTGGTCGGCTTCGTGCCGGCGGAGGCGGTGCCGCCGCGCTGGTTCCCGGTCGCGGCGGCCCGGGACGACGACGGCGCCGCGTACGCCCTGGCCCACGCCGACGACCCGCGCCTGGCCCGGTTGGCGGTGCTCGACGCGGTGATCAACAATGCGGACCGCAAGGGCGGGCACGTGCTGGTCGGCGCGGACGACCGGCTCTACGGCGTCGACCACGGGGTGAGCTTCCACGTGGAGGACAAGCTGCGCTCCGTGCTCTGGGGCTGGGCCGGCCGGGAACTGCCGCCGGACGCCCTCGAGATGCTCGCCGACCTGACCGTCCAGGTCGGCGGGGAGCTGGGCGAAGAGCTGGCCGAGCACCTGACGATTCGCGAGGTCGCCGAGCTGGGCTCGCGGGTGGGCCGGCTGCGCGACACCGGCCGGTTCCCCCAGCCGCCGCAGGACTGGCCGGCGATGCCCTGGCCGCCGATGTAGCCGCCGATCGGGCCCGACCGGGCGGCCCGTCGGACGCCCCCAGGGCCGCCGATCGGGCGACCCCGGGCCGCTCACCAGGGGCGTGAGCGGTTGTCGCGTTGGTCACCCGTGGGGTGGGCCCGGCGCGTGGGGCGGCTGGTTAGGCTGACGGTCATGGAGTCTTGGACGGGACATGAGGTGCCACGGCTGCCCGGCAGGGGTGGCCCGCTGACATTGTTCGACTCGGCCCGACGCGGTGCCCATCCCAGTCGACCCGGCGACGTGGCCACCATGTACGTCTGCGGCATCACCCCGTACGACGCCACGCACCTCGGCCACGCCGCCACCATGATCACCTTTGACCTGGTGCAGCGGATGTGGCGGGACGCCGGCCTGACGGTGCGCTACGTGCAGAACGTCACCGACATCGACGATCCGTTGCTGGAGCGGGCCGAGCGCGACGGCGAGGACTGGAAGGTCCTGGCGATGCGGGAGACCGCGCTGTTCCGTGAGGACATGGAGGCGCTGCGGATGATCCCGCCGGCGCACTACGTCGGCGCGGTCGAGTCGATCCCCGACATCGCCGACAAGGTCATCGTGCTGCTCAAGGACGGGGCGGCCTACCGGCTCGACGACGGCACCGGCGACGTCTACTTCGACATCGCCGCCGCGCTCGAGTTCGGCTACGAGTCCAATCTGTCCCGGGCCGAGATGCTGGAGATCTTCCCCGAGCGTGGGGGCGACCCGGAGCGGGCCGGCAAGCGCGATCCCCTGGACCCGCTGCTGTGGCGCGGCGCCCGCGAGGGCGAGCCGTCCTGGCCCGGCGGCGACCTCGGCCCGGGCCGCCCCGGCTGGCACATCGAGTGCGCGGTGATCGCGCTGAACCTGCTCGGTGAGTCGATCGACGTGCAGGGCGGCGGCAACGACCTGCTCTTCCCGCACCACGAGTGTTCCGCGGCGCACGCCGAGCGGCTCACCGGCCGGTCGCCGTTCGCGACCCACTACGTGCACGCGGGCATGATCGGCCTGAACGGCGAGAAGATGTCGAAGTCCAAGGGCAACCTGGTCTTCGTCTCCAGGCTGCGGGCCGACCGGGTGGATCCGATGGCGGTCCGGCTCGGGCTGCTGGCCGGCCACTACCGCGCCGACCGCACCTGGACCGATGGCCTGCTCGCCGCCGCGCAGGAGCGCCTGGCCCGCTGGCGCCGGGCCGCCGCCGCGCCGTCCGGGCCGTCCGGCGAGGCCTTCCTGGCGGGGGTACGCGAGCGCCTCGGCGACGACCTGGACACCCCGGGTGCGCTCGCGCTCGCCGACGGTTGGGCCGAGGCGGCCCTCGCCGGCACGGGCACGGACCCCGCCGCCCCCGCCCTCTTCGCCACCACCCTGGACGCCCTGCTCGGCATCCGCCTCTAACCACCCACCCACCCCACCCACCCCCTCGCCCCTCCCCCCTCGTCCCGGTGATCAAGAGGAAAGCGTCAGAGTTGATCTCGACGATGACGCAAACCTCTTGATCAACCGGGCCAGGGGTGCGCGGGCAGGCGGTGGGGCGGGGGTCAGCCCAGCACCAGGCCCGGGTCCGGGTCGGGATCCGGGGCGGGGGCCGGGATCCGGTACTCCTCGGTGAGCGTGGTCATCGGGCCGGGCCAGGTGGCCTGGGCGACCTCGATGGGCTTGCGCCGGGCGTCGTAGGCGACGTGCAGCAGGTGCAGCACGGGGGTGTCGGGGCGGATCTGGAGGGTTTCGGCCTCCTCCCGGCTGGGCTGGCGGGCGGTGATGGTGTCGGTGGCGGTGACGTAGCGCCGGCCGGTGGCCTCCTCCGCCTCCTGGTAGAGGGGCCGGCCGAACGCCTCGCCCCGCTCCAGGGAGGTGCCGGCGGTGTCGGCCGGGAGGAACCAGGAGGCGCCCACCTCGACGGGGGAGTCCTCGGTGCGTACGAGGTGACGGCGGCAGAGCAGCTCGGTGCCGTCGGTGACGCCGAACGCGTCGGCCACCTCGGGCGGGGCGGGGGCGCGGCCGACCGAGACCAGCTGTTGACGGTAGCGGGCGGCCAGGTCGGTGTGGTAGCCGCGGAAGCCGCCGTACCGGCCCCGGGAGAGGCGGTTGAGTCGGCGCCGGGTGCCTCTGACGTACGTACCGGAGCCGGGTTTGGTGATCAGGATGCCCTCGACCCGCAGCTGGTCGACGGCGCGTTGCACGGTCTGCTTGGCGACGCCGAACATCTCGGCGATGGCCGGGATGGACGGCAGCCGCTCGCCCGGCCCCCAGTCGCCGCGGCGCACCTGGGCCTTGAGCTGCGCGGCGATCTGCCGGTGCGGGAACTCGGCCGCACCCGGGTTGATCTGCATGGCTCCTCCTGGAGATCACAGCTAGGTTCCTAGGATGCCTTAGGCGGCGTGACCGCGCTACCCCTGACACGCGAAAGCCCCCGGAACCATCGGTCCGGGGGCTTTCGCGACGAACCGGCGCAGCTACCAGGAACCGGCCGTCGGGCCGGCCGAGCCGCCGCGACGGCGCAGGTACTTCTCGAACTCCTGGGCGATCTCATCCCCGGTCAGCGGGGTGATGCCCGCGTCGCCGACGCGTTCCTCCAGCTCACGCACGTACTCGCCGAGCTCGGCGTCCTGCTCGGCGGCGCCGCGCACCCGCTGCTCCCACTCCGCGGCCTCCTCCGCCAGGTCGGCCATCGGCACCGGCAGGTCGAGCACCTCCTCGACCCGGTGCAGCAGCGCGAGGGTGGCCTTGGGGCAGGGCGGGTTGTTGGCGTAGTGCGGCACGTGCACCCAGAACGAGACCGCGTCGACCTCGGCGCGGGTGCAGGCGTCGTGCAGCACCCCGACGATGCCGGTGGGGCCGTCGTAGCGGGTGGGGGTGAGCTGGTAGCGCCGCGCGGCCTCCGCGTCGGAGGCGCTGCCGCTGATCGGCAGCGGCCGGGTGTAGGGAACGTCGGCCAGCAGCGCGCCGAGCAGCACCACCCGCTCGACCTCCAGGCTGTGGCAGATCTCCAGCACCTGCTCGCAGAACGTGCGCCAGCGCATGCTCGGCTCGATGCCCCGGATCAGCACCACGTCCCGCTCAGTGCCTTCCGGGCTGGCCACCATGAACCGGGTGGTGGGCCACTCGACGCGGCGGGTCTCGCCGTCGGCCATCGTGATCGTCGGCCGGCTGACCTGGAAGTCGTAGAAGTCCTCCGGGTCCAGCTCGGTGACCTGCCGCGCCTGCCAGACCTGCTCCAGATGTTCGACCGCCGCGGTCGAGGCGTCCGCGGCGTCGTTCCAGCCCTCGAAAGCGGCGATGGCCACGGGGGACCGCAGCACCGGCAGTCCGTCGAACTCGGTCATGCCGTCACCTCGCCCTGTCGTCGGCGGGCGGCCCCGGGCTGCGGCCCGGTCGTCCGTCCGCCGGGCCCGGTGACGTCCCTGATGTCCTTCACGTCCGTCAGCCTACGTGTCGGGGCCGGATGCGGCCCGTCGGCCGCGCCGGTCCGGCCCACGGGCCCCCGGTGGGCGGCGGCACGCCCCGGCCGGCGAACCGTCGCACTACCCTGAGTCACGTGCGGACTTCGCTGCTGGACGTGCTGGCGGAGCGGGTCCTCGTCGCCGACGGCGCGATGGGGACGATGCTCCAGGCGACCGAGCTGACCCTGGACGACTTCGAGGGGCACGAGGGTTGCAACGAGATTCTCAACGTCACCCGCCCGGACGTGATCCGTGGGGTGCACGACGCCTACCTCGCTGCGGGCGCCGACTGCGTCGAGACGAACACCTTCGGCGCGAACCTCGCCAACCTGGGTGAGTACGACATCCCGCACCGGATCGGGGAGCTGTCCGAGGCCGGCGCGCGGATCGCCCGGGAGGCCGCCGATGCGTGGAGCACCGCCGAGCGGCCCCGGTTCGTGCTCGGCTCCATCGGTCCGGGCACGAAGCTGCCCACCCTCGGGCACGCCGCGTACGCGACGCTGCGCGACGCGTACCAGGAGAACGCGGCGGGTCTGCTCGCCGGCGGCGCGGACGCGTTGATCATCGAGACCTGTCAGGACCTGCTCCAGGCGAAGGCGGCGGTGGTCGGGTCCCGCCGCGGGATGGCCGGGGCCGGGCAGCGCGTGCCGCTGATCTGCCACGTCACCGTGGAGACCACCGGCACGATGCTGCTGGGCAGCGAGATCGGCGCGGCGCTGACCGCGCTGGAGCCGCTGGGCATCGACCTGATCGGGCTGAACTGCGCGACGGGCCCGGCGGAGATGAGCGAGCACCTGCGCTACCTGTCCCAGCACGCCCGGGTGCCGCTGTCGGTGCTGCCGAACGCCGGCCTGCCGCAGCTCACCGCCGACGGCGCGGTCTATCCGCTGACCCCGGTGGAGCTGGCCGACGCGCTGGAGCGGTTCGTCGCCGAGTACGGGGTGTCGCTGGTCGGCGGCTGCTGCGGGACGACCCCGGAGCACATCCGGGTGGTCGCCGAGCGGCTGCGCGGGGCGCGGCCGGGTGCCCGCGAGCCGCGCGCCGAGGCCGGGGTCTCCTCGATCTACCAGCACGTGCCGTTCGCCCAGGACGCCAGCGTGCTGATGGTGGGGGAGCGGACCAACGCCAACGGGTCGAAGGCGTTCCGGGAGGCGATGCTGGCCGGTGACTGGCAGGCGTGCGTGGAGATCGCCCGCAGCCAGGCCCGGGACGGGTCGCACCTGCTGGACGTGTGCGTGGACTACGTGGGCCGCGACGGCACCCGGGACATGCGGGAGCTGGCCGGTCGGTTCGCCACCGCGTCCACGTTGCCGATCATGCTGGACTCGACCGAGCCGCAGGTCATCGAGGCGGGGCTGGAGATGCTCGGCGGGCGGTGCGTGGTCAACTCGGTCAACTTCGAGGACGGCGACGGTCCGGGTTCCCGCTACGCCCGGGTGATGCCGGTCGTCGCCGAGCACGGGGCGGCGGTGGTGGCGCTGCTCATCGACGAGGAGGGGCAGGCCCGTACGGCGGAGTGGAAGGTCCGGGTCGCGCAGCGGCTGATCGAGGACCTGACCGGCCGGTGGGGGCTGCGCCGGGCGGACATCCTGATCGACGCGCTGACCTTCCCGATCGCCACCGGGCAGGAGGAGACCCGGCGCGACGGCATCGCCACGATCGAGGCGATCCGGGAGATCGCCCGGCGCTGGCCGGGGGTGAACTTCACCCTCGGCGTGTCGAACGTGTCGTTCGGGCTGAACCCGGCGGCCCGGCAGGTGCTCAACTCGGTGTTCCTGCACGAGTGCGTGCAGGCGGGGCTGACGTCGGCGATCGTGCACGCCAGCAAGATCCTGCCGATGTCGAAGATCCCGGCCGAGCAGCGGGAGGTCGCTCTGGACCTGGTGTACGACCGGCGCCGCGCGGGCTACGACCCGGTGCAGCGGTTCATCGAGGTCTTCGAGGGGGTGGACGCGTCCTCGGCCCGTGCCACCCGGGCGGAGGAGTTGGCGGCGCTGCCGCTGGACGAGCGGCTGCGGCGGCGCATCGTCGACGGCGAGCGCACCGGCCTGGAGGCCGACCTCGACGCGGCGATGGCCGGGGGCCGCCCGCCGCTGTCGATCATCAACGACCTGCTGCTGGACGGCATGAGGGTGGTCGGGGAGCTGTTCGGCTCGGGCCAGATGCAGCTGCCGTTCGTGCTCCAGTCGGCCGAGGTGATGAAGACGGCGGTGGCCCACCTGGAGCCGCAGATGGAGAAGGCCGACGACGGCGGCAAGGGCCGGATCGTGCTGGCCACGGTCAAGGGCGACGTGCACGACATCGGCAAGAACCTGGTGGACATCATCCTGTCCAACAACGGCTACGAGGTCGTCAACATCGGCATCAAGCAGCCGATCTCGGCGATCCTCGACGCCGCCGAGCAGCACCGGGCCGACGCGATCGGCATGTCGGGGCTGCTGGTCAAGAGCACGGTGATCATGAAGGAGAACCTGGCCGAGATGGCCGAGCGCGGGGTGGCGCAGCGCTGGCCGGTGCTGCTCGGCGGGGCGGCGCTGACCCGGGCGTACGTGGAGGACGACCTGCGGGCGGCGTTCCCGGGGCAGGTTCACTACGCCCGGGACGCGTTCGAGGGGCTGTCGCTGATGGACCGGGTGATGACGGCCAAGCGGGGCGGCGCGCCGGTCGTGGACCCGGAACGGGAGGCGGCCCTGGCGGCGCGGCGGCAGCGCCGGGAGCGGCAGCGGGCGATGGTCGGCGAGGCGCTTCCGGGGCTGGACGACGCGTCGGTGCGCTCCGACGTGGCGGTCGACGTGGCGGTGCCGACGCCGCCGTTCCTCGGTACCCGGGTGGTGAAGGGCCTGCCGCTGGCGGAGTACGCGGCGCTGCTCGACGAGCGGGCGACGTTCCTGGGGCAGTGGGGGCTGCGGGGCGCGCGGGGCGGCAAGGGCCCGTCGTACGAGGAACTGGTGGAGACCGAGGGGCGGCCCCGGCTGCGCTACTGGCTGGACCGGCTGACCGCCGACAAGGTCCTCGAGGCGGCGGTCGTGTACGGGTACTTCCCGGCGTACTCGGAGGGCAACGACCTGGTGGTGCTCGACGAGGACGGGCGCACCGAGCGGGCCCGGTTCACGTTCCCGAGGCAGCGGCAGGAACGGCGGCTGTGCCTGGCCGACTTCTTCCGGCCGCGCGGCGACGGGCTCGACGGTGACGGGTTGGACGTGGTGGCGTTGCAGCTGGTGACCGTCGGGCAGGCGATCAGCGAGTACGCGGCGAAGATGTTCGCCGGCAACGCCTACCGGGACTACCTGGAGGTGCACGGCCTGTCGGTGCAGCTCACCGAGGCCCTCGCCGAGTACTGGCACCGGCGGATCCGCTCGGAGCTGACGCTGCCGGGTGGCCGTACGGTGGCCGACGACGACCCGGCGGACCTGGCGGGTCTGCTGCGCACCGACTACCGGGGCTGCCGGTACGCGTTCGGCTACCCGGCCTGCCCCGACCTGGAGGACCGGGCGAAGATCGTGGACCTGCTGGGCGCGGACCGGATCGGGGTGCGGCTGTCGGAGGAGTTCCAGCTCGTGCCGGAGCAGGCGACGGACGCGATCGTGGTGCACCACCCGGAGGCGAACTACTTCAACGCCAGGTGACCGCTTCGAGGATCAGGGCGAGGTGCTGCGCAGAACGCTCGGCGTGCAGCTACGCGGGGTTGAGGTCGGGTGTACCGTCCGATGTGTCTGCTGGTCGGTGAGAGGCCAGCGAGGACGCCGGTCAGCCCTCTATCCGGGAGCGTCGCTGATGCCTCGTCGCCCTATACCTGCCGATCCGTCGATCGGTGATCGAATCCGGGTCCGCCGTGAGTTGCGGGGTTGGAGCATCCGGTATGCGGCCAGCCGCGCTGGCATCTCCCACACCTCGTGGTCGCGGATCGAGCGCGGTCAGCAGCGTACCGACCGGTACATGGTGGTGGACCTGGCGGCGGCTCTGGAGTGCTCGGTGGCCGATCTGACCGGGCAGGCGTACACGCCGGCCGATCGGCAGCTCGATGCGGCGCGAATCGATGCCGAACGGGTGTGGCGGATCATGATGGACACGCCGATGGTCGGCGGGCGGGAGGTGCCGGCCACCAGCGAGCAGGTGCGTCGGGAGGCGGGGCTCGTGCGTGCCCTGTACGGGCGGTGTGACTATGCCGGTGCATTGCGCAGGCTTGTCGATCTGGTGCCGGCGATGCATGGTCTGACCGATCGGCGGGCGGCGTTGGCGGAGATGGTGCCGGTCTACGGCGTGGCGATGGGTTCTCTGCTCAATGTCGGCTATCCGGCTCACGCCTGGCTCGCGGCGGAGCGCTGTGCGGAGGCGGCGGGGTTGCTGGACGATCCGGTGGCGGCGGGGGTGGCGGCGGCCAACCGTGCCCGGGTGTCGGCCTACTCGGGGGCGTACGGGCCCGCGCGGGCGTGGTGTGACGCGGCGGGTGCCGACCTCGCGGGCAGCGGGGCGGACGGGGCCCTGGACGTGCTCGGGTTCCTGCATCTCGCGCGGGCGCATCACCTTGCCGGTCTGCGTGACCGGGCGAGCGCGGAAGAGCATCTTGCCGAGGCGGCGCGGATCGCCGCGCACACGGGGGAGACCGAGAGCTGGGATCTTGCCTGGGGTCCACGGAACGTGGCGCTGTGGCGGATGGCGTTTCAGCTCGACACGGGCCGCCCGGAGGCGGCGATGCGGACGGCCGCTGGTGTCGACGCGAGCGGCCTGCCGGCGGTGCGGCAGGTCTACTTCTGGCTGGACATGAGCCGGGCCGCCGAGGCGGTCGGGCGGGACCGGGACGCGGTGCGGATGCTGCTGGCGGCGGAACGGGTCGGCTCGCAGCACGCGCGTTCGTCGACGTCGGCGCGGGAGACTGCGCGGTCGTTGCTGCGCAGGGGTGCCGCCTCGCCGGAGCTGCGGGGCCTGTGCGAGCGGATGAGCATGACCGCACAGTAGTCGTCCGATAGTGGTGCGTAGGCGTTCCAGTGGTCGCGTGTGCTGTCCGTAGCGTCCTGATCACGGGCGCGGTTGCCTTCATCTGATCGCCGCTGTGCCCCTGAGTCGGCGCGGCGGTGGCGGCCCTTCCCGGAGCCCACCGCCGCGCCCCTTCCCGAAGGGGTTGCAGATGGGCGGCACGCAGCGCGATCCAGGGCCGAGCCGGGGCGAGCAGGCGGAAGCGGAGGAACGGGAGGCGGCGAGGCGGCGGATCCTCGCGCAGGCCGAGGCCGAACGGATACCGGTCGAGGAGACGACCCGGGCGGTGCCGGACCGGCGGTGGCTTCGTGGGCAGCGGTGAGCCGCCAATAGGTCGGCGGGTGGCTCAGTGGCGGGGGCGGCGGCGGATGACGCAGCAGATGCTCGCCGACCGGCTGGGTAAGTCCAAGAGTTGGGTGGACAAGGTCGAACGTGGCGCTCGTGCCCTGGACAGGTTCTCCGTCATCCAGGACGTTGCCGAGGTGCTGCAGGTGGACGCGGCGGTGCTCCTGGGCGGTGATGTGCGGTCCCCGACGACCATCGAGCCCGAGGCGGCTGCCCGTCGAGCACCGGGCCGCGCACCTGGTCGACGTCGCGCGGGCGTACCTCCAGGTCGGTGACCTGCTGGGGGCGGGCCGCGCCCTGGTCGAGGCGGACCGGATCGCGCCGGCCGAGGTCCGGGTGCGGCCGTTGGCGCGTACGGTGATCGCCGAGGTGGCCCGGGGTGGCCCGGCACCGGCCGGCGTGGCGCACCTGGCCACGGCGATCGGCGTGACCCGATGACCGCGCCGTTCCTGTCCCTGGCGCAGATCCGCAACCGGCTCGTCCTCACCGCCCGCTGGGTCCTCCGCGACCACCGGCCCGGGTCCGACGGCCGCTGCCCGACCTGCCGAACACCCGACTGTGCTGTGGCCGCCGCCGCCCTCGACGTGCTCCGCGCCGCCACGGGGGTGCAGCTGTGGAGTGCGGCGGCCCGGCCCACCGAATCCGACCGGGACGACCCACAGTAGGCCGGACGACCTGGGACGGCGCCCGAGGCGGCCGGCTCGCCGGCAGCCGCGCCGAAGTGGCCTGTTACGGCCCGGAGGGCTTGACGTGGCCATCCGGGCGACGGCGGTGGCGGCCGACAGCCGAGGGGTTATACGGAACGAAAACCAGTTCCGTTAAGCTGGCGTCGACCCCTCGACGAAGGAGAACTCGTGGCCGTACCGAAGCGGAAGATGTCGCGGTCGAACACCCGGCACCGGCGGGCCCAGTGGAAGGCGGCCGTGCCGCAACTGACCCCCTGCCCGTGCCCGCGCAGGGAGCTGGTGGTGCCGCACCGGGCCTGCGCGCACTGCGGGCTGTACAAGGGGCGTCAGGTGGTGGAGCAGCCGTGACCGGGCGGCTTCCGGTGACGGTGCTGTCCGGGTTCCTCGGTGCCGGCAAGACGAGCCTGCTCAATCATGTGCTGGCCAACCGGGACGGGCTGCGGGTGGCGGTGATCGTCAACGACATGAGCGAGGTGAACGTCGACGCCGCGCTGGTCCGTGACGGTGGGGCGCTGTCGCGGACGGAGGAGCGGTTGGTCGAGCTGACCAACGGCTGCATCTGCTGCACGCTGCGCGACGACCTGCTCGACGAGGTGGCCCGGCTGGCCCGGCAGGGCCGCTTCGACTACCTGCTGATCGAGTCCAGCGGCATCTCCGAGCCGATGCCGGTCGCCGCGACGTTCGCCTTCGGGGTGGAGGGCGGGCAGATCCTCGACGACCTGGCCCGTCTGGACACCACCGTCACGGTGGTCGACGCGGCCGGCCTGCTGGCCATGATCGAGGCGGGCGAGAGCCTGGAGGCGCGTGGGCTGGCCGCGTACGAGGGCGACGACCGCGGCATCGCCGACCTGCTGGTCGACCAGATCGAGTTCGCCGACGTGCTGGTGGTCAACAAGACCGACCTGATCGGCGCGGCGGACCTGGCGGTGGTCGAGGCGCTGCTGACCCGGCTGAACCCGGCGGCCCGGCAGGTCCGCGCCGTGCACGGTCGGGTCTCGCCGGCGGAGATCCTCGACACCGGCCGGTTCGACCTGGAGCGGGCGGAGACCGCGCCCGGCTGGGTCGCCGAGCTCAACGGCGTGCACGTGCCGGAGACGGAGGAGTACGGCATCTCCAGCATCGTGTTCCGTGACCACCGGCCGTTCCACCCGCAGCGGCTGTGGGACCTGCTCGCCGGCGGCGTGGACGGTTACGGGGTCGTCCGGTCGAAGGGCTTCCTGTGGCTGGCCAGCCGCCCCGACGTCCAGGCGCTGTGGTCGCAGGCCGGCCCGACGGGGCGGTGCGACCCGGTCGGCGTCCCGGTGGTGGCGTCGGGGGAGTGGCCGGAGGACCCCGACGAGCGGGCCGAGTTGGAGTCCCGCTGGCATCCGGTCTTCGGCGACCGGCAGCAGGAACTCGTCCTCATCGGCGTGCACCTCGATGGCGACGGCCTGCGGGTGGCCCTGGCGGACTGCCTGCTCACCGATGCCGAGATCGCCGCCGGAGAGGACGCGTGGCGGGCGTTGCCCGACCCGTTCCCCGGCTGGGACCTCGGCGACCTGCATGACCACGCGGACCCGGTCCCGGCCTGACAGGGGCCGCCGCCCTGGCACCCGAGGATGTCGCCCGGCGGCGGCGCGACTGGTGAGCCCATTCGCGCCGCCACCCGGAGGGCGGGCGGCCCGGTGCTCATCCGCCCTGGGGTCCGCGGCGGGCGTACTTCTGGCGGAACTTCTCGACCCGGCCGGCGGTGTCGAGCAGGCGTTGCTTGCCGGTCCAGAACGGGTGGCTGGCCGAGGAGATCTGGACGTCGATGACGGGGTAGGTGTTGCCGTCGGTCCATTCGATGGTCTGGTCGCTGGTGGCGGTGGATCGGGTGAGGAAGGCGAAGTCGGCGCCCTTGTCGCGGTAGACGACGGGGCGGTAGTCGGGGTGGATGCCAGGCTTCATGCGGGTTGTGCTCCTTCGGTGTCGGTGTCGGTGTCGGTCAGCTCCTCCGCCCCGAGGGGGAAGCAGCCGGCGAACGGGTCGTGGTAGGTGCGCCAGGTCTCCTCGCCGTCGGCGAGTTCGGCGTCGGTGAGCAGGCAGCCGGCGAGGGTGCGGTGCAGGTCGACGGGGTCGATGTCGATGCCGATGAAGACGAGGTGCTGGTGCCGGTCGCCGTAGTAGGGGTCCCAGTCCAGGGCGGCGGCGAGGCGTCGCTGATCCTCGACGTGCTCCCAGCGGTCCTCGGGCAGGCTGACCAGCCAGTGCCCGAGCGAGCCCATGGCCAGGCCGCCGCCGGCGAACTCCCAGGCCACCACGGTGTCGGGTTGGCTGGCCAGCCAGAGGTGCCCCCGGGAGCGGATCAGCTCGGCGTTGACCTCCTCCAGGACGTCGTGCAGGCGCTGCGGGTGGAACGGGCGGCGGGCGCGGAAGACGGCGGAGACCACTCCGCAGTCGGGGTCTGGCTCGTGTGCGCCGAGGGGGTAGCCCTGTAGGCCGCGGGCGAGCACCCCCGGGGTTCCCGGCCGGTGCCGATGGGTGTGGCGCAGTTGGTGGGTCAGCGCGTGGGCGTCGACGAGGTCGCCGTCGACGCGAATGTGGGTTGCCCATGGTGCCATCCGCTGCAGCAGGATCGACATCCTGCTGGTGTCGAAGGCGCCTTCCCTCGACTGTCCCCAGAGCACCAGCGTGTCGGCGTACTCGATCTGGCGGACCACGACGTCGGCGAGCGCGCGGTGGTCGTCCTCGGCGGCCTGGATGCCGAGCGCGCGGAGATCGTCGGTGCTGGCGAGGCCGTCGAGCAGGTGTTCGGCGTCGAGGACGGTGACGTAGGAGTCGACGCGGATGAGGTCGGTGAATGGTGTGCCGTCGACGAGGCAGTGGGCGCAGGCGGCGGCGACGGCCTCGGGTTCCACCACCTCGGGCAGGATCAGCACCAGGTCCTGGCCGGGGTTGGTGCGGGTGAGGCGGGCGATGGTGGGCAGCACGTCCTCGCGCAGGGTGCAGGAGACGCAGCCGTGCCGCAGCACGATCTGTTCGTCCTCGACGATGCCGGCGTCGGAGCGGACCACCCGGCGGACGACGCCGTCGCGGATCCCGGCGAGGTCGTGGCGCACCAGCAGCAGCGACGGATCGGCGGCGAGCAGCGCGCGGGCGACGGCGAAGGTTGCCGTCGGCCAGAAGCCGGACAGCACGGTCAGCGACGGGCGGGTATCGGCGTCGGTTGTCACGGTGTGGGGCGGGGCCTGTGGTGACGACGACATCGGACTCCTCTCGACGTAGTTGAAAACGATTGTCATTGTAAGCACATCGGTGCCGCCGGGGCGAGCGGAGGTGTGCGGATGCGACCTCGGCCGGCTCGACGCGCTGCCGGTCTCTCCAGGGCCCGGTAGGGTGCCGGCGTGACGGACGGGTGGGCGTGGGACGAGTCCCTGTTCGAGGGTGCCGCCGCGCACTACGAGCGGGGGCGGCTGCCGTACGCGGAGGGTTTCGTGGCGGCGTTGGCCGACGAGCTCGGGCTGGACGGGTCGGGGCGGCTGCTGGACGTGGGCTGCGGCCCGGGGACGGTGACCGTGCCGCTGGCGGGATGGTTCGCCGAGGCGGTCGGGGTGGATCCCGACGCCGGGATGCTGGCGCGGGCGCGGCTGCGGGCCGCGCGCGACGGCGTGGGCAACATCCGGTGGGTACGGGCGCGGGCCGAGGACCTGCCCGCCGGGCTGGGCCGGTTCCGGGTGGTGGTGTTCGCGCAGTCGTTCCACTGGACGGTGCAGGACGCCGTCGCCGCCACGGTGCGGGGGATGCTGCCGCCGGGTGGGGCGTTCGTGCACGTCAGCGATGCCAAGGAGCCGCTGTCGGCGGCGGGGTTGCCGCATCCGGTGCCCCCGTACGCGGCGGTCGCCGAGCTGGTGCGTCGCTACCTGGGGCCGGTGCGGCGGGCGGGGCGGGGGTTCCTGCCGGACGGGACGCCGGGCGGCGAGGAGGGCGTCCTGGCCGAGGCGGGGTTCGCCGGCCCGACGCGGCTGCGGGTGCGTTCCGGGGCGGTGGCGCGGCGGTCGGTCGACGACGTGGTGGCGTGGGTGCACTCGCGGTCGGACGGGGCCCCGCAGCTGTTCGGGTCGCGGCTGGCGGAGTTCGACGCCGACCTGCGGGCCCTGCTGCTTGCGCCGTCGTCCGAGGGATGGTTCGCCGAACGGGTGCCGGACACGGAGCTGCGGATCTGGCGGGCGCCCCGGGAGCGGGGCTGACGGTCCGGGGTCGACCGGGTGGTGCCGCCGGCCGGCGCGGGGGCGGCCGGCGGCACGCAGCGGGACGGGTCGGTCAGCCGGCGGCGCTCGACGCGGCGGCGGGCGCCTGCACCGGCGGCCCCTGCACCGAGCCGCCGATGCGGCGGGCCTCGGCGAGGAGGTGGGCGCGCCAACGCCGCCACAGTGGGGTCATCCGGGAGGTCAGCAGGACGACGTCGACGGCGTCGTCCGGTAGGACCGTGCGGATGCCGAGGGCGTGGCGGGCGGGGCGCGCCGGGTCGTCGGGCAGTCGGGCGAGCAGCGTCTCGTCGTAGTCGAACAGGTGGGCGGGCGGGAACCCGGGCGGCAGTTCGCCGCCGCAGCCGAACACGGCGATCCGGGCGCCGGGCGGCACGGTGTCGCGCAGCTGGGCCAGTTCGGCGGTGACGTCGAGGGCGCGGACCCGGTTGACCGCCCGGCGGATGGCGGGCAGCTCCTGGCGCAGGTGCCAGGCGCGGGTGTCCTCCAGCTGGGGCAGGTGCCGGGCGAACCAGGCCCAGAGCAGCTCCAGCACCGGCTCGGGGTGCTTGCGCAGGATGGTCAGGACGTTGCTGGGGTTGTCGCCGGTGTCGCCGGTGGCCTCCCGGGGGTGGGGGCTGTCCACCGCCCACGCCTCGCGGCTGACCTCGAAGGCGAGGCCGTGGCGGTCCAGGCGCAGGCCCAGTTCGATGTCCTCGCCGCCCCAGGAGCGGAAGTCCTCGTCGAAGCCGCCGACCGCGTGGAAGTCCGCGGCCGGCACGGAACAGTTCAGCGACCAGAACAGCTGCCAGGCCAGGGGGACGCGGGACAGGTCGAAGGCGGTGCTGGCGAAGGTGGGATGCCGGCCGTCCTGGAAGGAGGGCAGGGCGCCGAACGCGCGGACGATCTCCTCGGGGCTGCGGTCGCGGGTCGCGGTCTCCAGGCCGGGGGTGGGATCGCCGGGCTGGTAGCCGAAGGTGTAGCCGAGGACGGCGCGGGGCGGCCCGGGGCGGGCGTGGGCGGCGAGGTGGGCGGCGAGGAAGTCGGGGCCGGGCAGCACGCCGGTGTCGACGAACGCGAGGACGTCGCCGGTGGCCAGCCGGGCGCCGGCGTTGCGGGCGGCGGCGGCGCGGAAGCCGAGGTCGGGCTGGAAGTGGTAACGCAGGCGTAGCCGGTCGGCGAACGCGTCGACGGTCTGCCGGGTGTCGTCGGTGGAGCCGTCGTCGGCGACGACGACCTCGTACCGCTCGGCGGGCATCCGCTGGTCGGCGAGCGCGGTCAGGGTGCCGCGCAGCAGGGGTGAACGGTTGTAGGTGGGGACGATGACGGAGATCAGTGGCGTTGCGGCGCCAGATGACATGGTGTGACTCCGGTACTCGGGGCGTCACAACCTAGCGGCCGGCGGCGGGGCCGAACATCAGTCGTGAGGTCCATTCATCTCCTGTTCCGGAATGCGGGACGGAGCGGCCAGGGGGCCGCATCCCGAACTGTGGGCATTGATCGTGATGTCTGGCAGGGTTGACACCATGGCCGTCCTCCTTCGTTCCCGCGTCACCGACTGGACCCTCACCGTGCCCGTGCTGGCCGTGGTGGTCCTGGCTGACCTGGGGTAGGGAGCTGTCCCCGCTGGCCGTGGGGGTGGTCGCGACGTTCCTCGCCGGGGCGGTGCTCGCGGCCGTGCACCACGCGGAGGTGTCGCGCACAAGGTGGGGGAGCCGTTCGGCTCGCTGGTCCTCGCCGTCGCGGTCACGGTGATCGAGGTGGCCCTGATCGTCACCCTGATGATCAGCGGCGGGGACAAGACGGTGTCGCTGGCCCGGGACACGGTCTTCGCCGCCGTCATGATCACCTGCAACGGCATCCTCGGTCTGTCCCTGCTGCTCGGGGCGCTGCGCCGCCGGGTGGCGGTGTTCAACCCCGAGGGCACCGGCGGGGCCCTGGCCACGGTGGCGACCCTGGCCACCCTCAGCCTGGTGGTGCCGACCTTCACCACCAGCCGGCCCGGCCCCGAGTTCTCCCCTCCGCAGCTCGTCTTCGCCGCCGTGGCGTCGCTCGCCCTGTACGGGCTGTTCGTGCTGGTGCAGACCGGCCGGCACCGCGACTACTTCCTGCCGGTCACCTCCGATGGGACCATCGTCGACGCCGACGGCGACGGGCACGCCGATCCGCCGGCGCCCGGCGCCGCCCTGGCCAGCCTGGCCATGCTGCTGGTGGCGCTGATCGCCGTGGTGGGCCTCGCGAAGATGGTGTCGCCGGCGATCGAGGCCGGGGTGTCGGCGGCGAACCTGCCGCAGGCGTTCGTCGGCGTGGTGATCGCGCTGCTGGTGCTGCTGCCGGAGACCCTCGCGGCGGCGCGCGCCGTGCGCCGCGACCGGATGCAGATCAGCCTCAACCTGGCCCTCGGGTCGGCCATGGCCAGCATCGGCCTGACCATCCCCGCCATCGCGATCGCCACGATCTGGCTCGACGGGCCGCTGCTGCTCGGGCTGGGCGGCACCCAGCTGACCCTGCTGGCGCTGACCGTCGTCACCGGCGTGCTGACCGTGGTGCCGGGCCGGGCCACCCTGCTACAGGGCGGCGTGCACCTGGTCCTGCTGGCCGCGTTCGTCTTCCTCGCCGCCAGCCCCTGACGGGCATGGCCGGTCCCCGGCTCCGGCGCGCGGCCCGCCAGTGGCGTCGCGGTCGGTCGTGTCGGGGATGGTCACCGCATCGCCGGCCGGGCATGATCGACGGGGAGCCGGGGTAGTGGACCGGTGGGACGAGCCGGGGAGGCACTGTGACGGCACGCTCGGGACGTCGGCCGGGTGGCCCGCTGGCCGGTCTGCTGGCCGCGTTGGTGCTGGCCAGCGGCTGCGTGGTCGGCGGCGTGAACGAGGGCGAGCCACAGCGGCCCCTGCCCCAGCCGACCCGCCAGCCCACCTCGCCGCAGGCGGAGCGGCAGCAGACCCGCGCCGACGGCACCACCAGCGTGGCCGAGTTCAAGGAGGACATGGCCGTCGCGGTGGACAAGGCCGAGATCTACTGGGACGCGCAGCTGCGGGCGTCCGGCCGGCGGTTCCAGCCGATCCGGCAGGTCGTGCCCTACCAGCGGGAGGGCGAGGTCTCCTGCGCCGGGCAGGCCCTGCCCCGCAACAACGCCGTGTACTGCTCGGCGGGCGACTTCATCGCGTACGACATCCGCTGGTCGGTCGCGGCGTTCCGGCAGGTCGGCGACGCGTTCCTGTACTACCTGCTCGGCCACGAGTACGCCCACGGCATCCAGGTGCGCCTCGGCATCCGCGCCAACTTCACCATCCAGCAGGAATTGCAGGCCGACTGCATGGCCGGGGCGTACATCGGCGGCTCGATCGAGGCGGGGCAGCTGCGGCTGGAGGACGGCGACCTCGACGAGTTCCGGGAGGGGCTGCTCGCCGTCGGCGACGACCCCGACCAGCCGTGGTTCGCCGAGGGGGCGCACGGCACCGCCGAGCAGCGCACCGATTCCTTCTTCCGGGGGTACGAGTCGGGCCTGTCGGCCTGCAACCTGGGCTGACCGGGGGCGTGGGCGGAGTCCGGGGTGGCCGGTGCCCCGGCCGCCGGGCGAGCCCCCGTCCCGGCCGGGACGGGCCGGCTGCAAGGATCGGGTCGACCCCGCGACGCCTGGAGGACCCCCTGAGCAGCCACCATCCGGCAGCCGTGCTCTTCGACATGGACGGCACCCTGGTCGACAGCGAGAAGCTGTGGGACGTCGCGCTGCGCGAGCTCGCCGCCGACTACGGTGCCACCCTCTCCGACGCCGGCCGCAAGGCGCTGATCGGCACCAGCATGGCCGACGCGATGCGGATCCTGCACGACGACCTCGGCCAGCCGTACCGTGACCCGCTGGCCAGCGCGGCGTGGATCGACGCCCGGATCCTGGAGCTGTTTCGCACCGGGCTGCGCTGGCGGCCCGGCGCGCTGGCGCTGCTGCGCGCCGTCCGCGCGGCGGGCATCCCGACCGCGCTGGTCACCTCCAGCGGCCGGCCGCTGGTGGAAGTGGCGCTGGACACCCTGGGCCGGGACAGCTTCGACGCGGTGGTCTGCGGCGACGAGGTGGACGCGGCGAAGCCGCACCCGGAGCCGTACCTGACGGCCGCCCGGCTGCTCGGCGTGCCGATCGCCCGGTGCGTGGCGATCGAGGATTCCCCGACCGGGGTGGCCAGCGCCCTCGCCGCGGGCGCGGCCGTGCTGGCGGTGCCGGCGGAGGTGCCGATCGCGCCGGCTGACGGCGTACACCAGATGGAAAGCCTGACCGGCGCGGACCTGGAGCTGCTCGCCGCGCTGCTCGGCACCCCGCCCGTCGACGCCGCCCCGCCCGGCGATTGACCCGGCTGCACGTGGCGATTACGCTCCGCTGCGTGTCCGGCCCCGAGGCGTCCAGACGCCAGCCACCGCTGTTCGGTGGCTGGCCCCTGATGATGTCGCGCTGAGCCTCAGCCCACGCTGAGGCGGCACGCCCGTCGCCGCGTCGCCACTGGTCTTTCTGAACGCCTTCATCGCCGCCCACGTCGTCGGGGCGGTCACCGGCAGCTTCGGCGTCCTGTTGGCCACCCGCGTCGTCGGTGCCGTGGCCAACGCCGGGTTCCTGGCCGTGGGGCTCGCCACGGCGGCCGGCCTGGCCGGGCCCCACGCCAAGGGCCGGGCCGCCTCCGCGTTGCTCGGCGGCGTCACCCTCGCCTGCGTCGCGGGGGTGCCCGCCGGTGCCGTGCTCGGAAACCTGTGGGGCTGGCGGTCGGCGTTCTGGGCCGTGGCCGCCGTCTCGGTGCCTGCCGCCTTCGCGATCCTGCGCTGCGTACCGCCCACGGCACCGGGCGCGCCCGCGCCCGACGCGTGGCGGGAACTGCGCGCGCTGCGCCGTCCCCGGCTGGCCGTGACCCTGGCCCTGGCCGCGCTGGTCAACGGCGCGACCTTCTGCACCTTCACCTACCTGGCCCCGCTGGTCACCGACGTCAGCGGGTACGGCAGAACGTGGGTGCCGGCGCTGCTGGCGGTCTTCGGCCTGGGGTCCTTCGCCGGCGTCACCATCGCCGGTCGCCTGTCGGACACCCGGCCGATGCGGGTCCTGGTGCCCGGCGGCCTGGCCCTGCTCGTCGGTTGGCTGCTGTTCGCGGCGACCGCCGCCATCGCCCCGGTCGCGTTCCTGCTCGTCCTCGTCCAGGGGACGCTGTCGTTCGCCGTCGGCGCCACACTGATCACGCAGGTGCTCTACCGGGCCGCCGACGCGCCGTCGCTGGGCGGCTCCTTCGTGACCGCCGCCCTCAACGTGGGCGCGGCCGTCGGCCCGCTGCTGGGTGGCGCCGCGATCGGCGCGGGCCTCGGCTACCGGTCCCCGCTGTGGGTCAGCGCGCTGCTGGTGGCACTGGCCCTCACGGTGGCACTGGCCCTCACGGTGGCACTGGCCCTCACGGTGGCACTGGCCCTCACGGTGGGACTGGTCCCGGCGCTCCGGCGTGGGGCCCGCGCGGACACCCCCGGTCAGCCGATCCCGTCGTAGCCCGGGCGGGCCCGGCCCGCCGCCCGCCGCCTGCCGCCCGCCGCCTCGGTCCGGCGACCGGCGTTAAGAAGGGCCACCTGCTATGCCGAAAGCGCTAACAGGGGGCCCCTCCTTGCACCGGATCAGTCGTGGGCGATCGCGCCCAGGACGTTGATCCGGGCGGCGCGGACCGCCGGCAGCGCCGCCGCGACCACCCCGATCAGCGCGGCCAGTCCGAGGAAGATCCCCATCTGTGACCAGGGCAGCACCAGGTCGGTGATCCCCTCGTCCTTCAGCGCCCGGACCACCGCCGCGCCGAGGCCGGTGCCGACCGCGACGCCGAGCAGCGCGCCGAACACGGAGATCACCACGGCCTCCACGGTGATCATCCGCATGGTCTGCGCCCGGCGCAGCCCGATCGCCCGCAGCAGCCCCAGCTCCCGGGTGCGTTCCAGCACCGACAGCGCCAGGGTGTTGACGATGCCCAGCACGGCGATCACGATCGCCAGCGCCAGCAGGATCTGGATCATCGTGAGCAGCGTGTCGAAGCCGCTGGTCTGCTGCTCGATGTAGCTGGCCCGGTCGGCCACCGACACCTCCGGGTTGTCGGCGACCAGCGCGTCGAGCTGCGGCTGCACCTGCGACACCGGCGTGCCCGGGGTCAGCCGCACCAGCGCCGAGAACGGCTGCGGGGTGGTGAACTCCGCCCCCGCCTGCCTCGGCAGGATGATCGACCCGATGGACCGGTCGTCGGGCACGACCGCCGTCACCGTGTACGTGTGCGGCCCCTCGCCCCGGGCGAACTGCGCGGTCAGCCGGTCACCCACCGACTTGCCCAGCTCCTTCGCGCCGGACACGCTCAGCGCCACCTGGTCCGGCCCCAGGGTGGCGACCGTGCCCGACTGCGGCACCGTGCTGTAGATGCGGGCCATCGCGGCCAGGTCGGTCAGCGCCACCACGTACGTCCGCTCGCCGTCGACGACCGCGTTGTCGTTGTACACGCCCAGCACCGCGTCCACCCCCGGCAGCGCGGCGGCCCGGTCCACCACCGACGGGTCGAACGTCGGCGGCCGGGGCCCCGTCTGCTCTCCCGAAATCACCAGCTGCGCGTCGACGGTGCGTTCCGCCGAGGCGGAGATGCTCGACTTCGTCGAGTCGAGGATCACCGTCACCCCGGTCACCAGGGCGATGCCGACCATCAGCGCGGCGGCGGTGATCGCCGTGCGGCGCGGGTTGCGACCCGAGTTCAGCCGGCCCAGCCGGCCCGGCACCGACCAGGCGAACAACGCGCCGAGCAGCGACACCACCGGGCGGCTGATCAGCGGGGTCAGCAGCGCCACCCCGATGAACGTGAACAGCACCCCGGCCAGGATCACCGTGAGCGTGGCCCCGCCGGCGTTGCCGGTCAACCCGACGGCCAGCAGCCCGCCGCCGAGGGCGGTGACCACCGCCCCGGAGACCGTGATCTTCGTCAACGGCCGGTCCGGGGTGGCCACGTCCTGCATCGCCGCGATCGGCGGGATGCGCGCCGCCCGCAGCGCCGGCAGCAGCGCCGCGACCACCGTGATCAGCATGCCGACGGCGAACGCGCTGACCACGGCCACCGGCGGCACCCCGATCCCGGCCAGGTCCAGCCCTCCGGCGAACCTGCCGAACGCCCAGGCCAGCAGGGCACCCACCCCGATGCCCGCGCCCAACCCGAGGACCGAGGCGACCAGGCCGACCGCGAGGGCCTCCAGCACCACCGACCCGATGATCTGCCGCCCGCTGGCACCGATGGCCCGCATCAGCGCCAGCTCCCTGGTCCGCTGCGCCACGATGATCGAGAACGTGTTGAGGATCAGGAACGTGCCCACCAGCAGCGCCACCGCGGCGAAGCCGAGCAGGACCTTGTTGAAGAAGGACAACCCCTCCTTCAGGCTGGCCGAGGCGTCGGCGGAGAGCTCCGCGCCGGTCTTGACGTCGTAGCCGGCGCCCAGCGCGCGGGCCACGTCGTCGCGCACCGCCTCCGGGCGCACCCCGTCGGCGGCCCGCACCGTCACGCTGTTGAACGTGCCGGGCTCGCCGAGCATCAGCCGCTGGGCGGCGGGCGTGGTGAACACGATCTCGTTGACGCCGCCGACGGAGTCCCGGCCGCCGCTGTAGCCGAAGATGCCGACCAGGGTGAAGTCGCGGCGCTTCGACTCGAACGCGGTCAGCGCCCCCACCCGGTCACCCACCTTGACCTTCGCCGCCTTCGCGAGGGCCGCGTTGACCACGATCTCGTCGTCGGCCTGCGGGGCACGCCCCTCGCGCAGCCGCACCAGGTCGGACTCGCCGGTCCAGTTCTGGCCGAGCTGCGGCGGACCGAACGAGGTGATCGCCTTGCCGTTGCTGCCGATCAGCCGGGCCCCGTCGGCGCTGACCACCCCCGTGGCCGACGCCACCCCGGGCACCGCCCGCACCCGGTCCACCACGTCCGCGGCGAACGGCGGGGACACCTGCTCGCCCTCGCCCTCGCTCACCGCGAGCTTCGGCTCCGCGGCCACGTTGACGTCGACGCCGGCGAACGCGTCGGCGAAGACCGCATCGAAGGACCGGCCGAGGGTGTCGGTGAGCACGAACGCGCCGGAGACGAACATGACGCCGAGCACCACGGCCAGGCCGGACAGGACCAGGCGCACCTTGCGCGCCAGGAGGCTCTTCATGGTCGCCCGGAACATCAGTTGCCCACCTTGGTGGCGGCGGGGACGTCCAGCTTCTTCATCGTGTCCAGCACCGTCTCGGCGGTCGGCTCGATCAGCTCCGACACGATCTCCCCGTCGGCGAGGAACACCACCCGGTCGGCGTACGCGGCGGCCGACGGGTCGTGGGTCACCATGACGATCGTCTGGCCGTGCTCGCGTACTGAGTTGCGTAGGAAGTTCAGCACCTCCGCGCCGGAGCGGGAGTCCAGGTTGCCCGTCGGCTCGTCGGCGAAGATCACCTCGGGACGGGCGACGAGCGCCCGCGCGCACGCCACCCGCTGCTGCTGGCCGCCGGAGAGCTGCGCCGGGCGGTGGTCGAGCCGGTCGCGCAGCCCCACCGTGTCGATCACCACGTCGTACCAGGCCGGGTCCGGCTTGCGCCCGGCGATCGACAACGGCAGCAGGATGTTCTCCTTCGCCGTCAGCGTCGGCAGCAGGTTGAACTGCTGGAAGATGAAGCCCACCTTGTCGCGGCGCAGCTTCGTCAGCCCGGCGTCGCCCAGCCCGGTCACCGTGGTGTCGCCGATCGCCACCGTGCCCCGGGTCACCGAGTCGAGGCCGGCCAGGCAGTGCATCAGTGTCGACTTGCCCGACCCCGACGGCCCCATGATCGCGGTGAACCGGCCCCGCTCGAATTCGGCGCTCACCCCCCGCAGCGCGACGACCTGCGCCTCGCCGCTGCCGTACACCTTCCACACGTCGCTTGCGCGGGCCGCGGGCTGCGCCTGCGGGCCTGTCGTCGCGGTCACGTCATCTACCTCTTCCGTCGGGCTGGGCCGCACCGGCCCCCGCTGGCCCGGTGCGGGCATGTGCCCATCCTCGGCCCCAGGTGGCGCCGAACCCTCCGACTTCGGGCGGAGCCGCAGCGGATTTCCCGCTGCGGGTGGGCCCCGATGCCGGCTCAGGGTTGCCCCTGACCGCTACGCGGTTCGCGCGCCGGCCTGCGCGGACGGCCCGGTCACCCCCGGGGGCGCACCAGACCCGACTCGTACGCGAGCACCACGGCCTGCACCCGGTCGCGCAGCCCCAGCTTCGTCAGCACATGCCCGACGTGGGTCTTCACGGTCGTCTCGCTGACCGTCAACTCCCGGGCGATCTCCGCGTTGGACAGTCCCCGCGCCACCTGCACGAGCACCTCCCGCTCGCGTTCGGTGAGCGTGTCGAGCGCCTTCGGCGGGGTCGCCGCCGGATCGGGCAGCGCGTCGGCGAAGCGATCCAGCAGCCGCTTGAGGATCCGCGGGGCGACCACCGCCTCCCCGGCGGCGACGGTGCGGATCGCGGTCACCAGGTCCTCCGCCGGCACGTCCTTGGCCAGGAAACCGCTGGCCCCGGCGCGCAGCGCCCCCACCACGTACTCGTCGAGGTCGAACGTGGTCAGGATCAGCACCCGCACCGGCAGCCGGGCGTCGACGATGGCCCGGGTCGCGGCGACCCCGTCCATCCGGGGCATCCGGATGTCCATCAGCACCACGTCCGGCAACAGCCGGCGGGACAGCTCCACCGCCTCCACCCCGTCGCCGGCCTCGGCCACGATGTCCAGCCCGTCCTCGGAGCCCAGCACCATCCGGAAGCCCGTACGCAGCAGCGGCTGGTCGTCGGCGAGCAGGATCCGCACCGGCCGTGGCGGCGTGCCCTCTGCGGTCATCTGGCGTCCCCCCGTCGCGCCGGCCCCGCCGGCTGGTCGTGGCGCGGCCCGGTCACACCGGCACCGCCCCGAGCTGCTCCACCGGGATCCTCGCGTACACCCGGTAGCCGCCGCCGGGCCGGGCCCCGGCGCGCAGCGTCCCGCCGTAGAGGCCCACCCGCTCCCGCATGCCCACCAGGCCATGCCCGATGCGGACCGCACCCGGCGCCGGCCCCCGCCCGGTGTCGGTGACCTCCACCGCCAGGTACGCCGCGCCGAACGTCAACCGCACCACCGCCGTCGCCTCCCCGGCGTGCTTGAGAGCGTTGGTCAGCGCCTCCTGCACGATCCGGTAGACGGTCAACGCCACGCCCTCCTCCAACGGCCCCGGCACGCCCTCGACGCGCAGCGTCACCGGCAGCCCCGCCTCGCGCACCTGCTCCACCAGCGGCTCGATGCCCGCCAGGCCCGGCTGCGGGGCCAGGTCGGCGGCCGGCTCGGCATCGGTGCGCAGCACGTCCAGCAGCCGGCGCAGCTCCCGCAGCGTGGCCCGGCCGGTGTCCTCGATGGTGGCGATCGCCTCGTCGGCGGCGTCCGGGTCGCGGCGCAGCACCCGCCGGGCCCCGGTGGCGAGGACCCCCATCACGCTCACGTGGTGGGCCACCACGTCGTGCAGCTCCCGGGCGATGCGCCGCCGCTCGTCGGCGACCGCCTGCTCGGCCAGGGACCGCTGGTTCTGCTCGGCCACCCGGGCCCGCTCCCGCAGCGACTGCGTGGAGGCCCGCCGGGCGTGCACCGCCCGGCCCACCGCGTACGCCACCACCGCGACGAGCAGGTTGTTGAGCACCAGGTAGGCCGGGGTGACCTCGAAGACCGCGTCGGAGGCCGGGGCGAGGACGTTGACCGCCGCCACCGGCGTCCACAGCGCCACGGCGGCCAGCGCCGCCGGGCGGGCCGGACGGTACGCCGCCATCGTGTACGTCAACGCCATGAAGGTGAGACTCTGCGTGGTCGGGGCGTGCCCGAACCCCACCGGCACCGCCAGGGTGGCCACCGCGGCGGCCACCGCCGGCCACGGCGCCACCCGGCGCAACGCCGCCGGGGCGGCGCACAGCACGCTCCAGCCCAGCGCCGCCGGCAACGGGCCGGGCCGGAAATCAACCGGCGTGAGCAGGACGAAGACGGCGTCCACCAGCAGCAGGGCGACGGCGAGGAGCGCGTCGGCGGCGAGCGGGTCGCGGCGCAGCCACGCCCTCAGCCCTGCGGTCATATCCGAACGCTAGCTGCCACCGCACGCGATCGGTCGTCGCCGACGGTGAACCCGCCCTCCTCCTCAGGGAGGAGACTCACTCGTCCGCCCCGGGCGGGCTGGGCCGGGACCGGGCGTCGACCAGCGGATCCGCCGCGGCGGCCGCCGCGGGGAACGGCGGCGGGGTGCCGCCGAAGCTCGGGCACAACGCCCGGTGGTTGCACCAGTCGCACAGCCGGCTCGGCCGGGGCCGGAAGTCCTGCCGGGCCGTGGCCGCCTCGATCGCCTGCCACAGCGCCACGACGGTGCGCTCGAACCGCGCCAGCTCCTCCGCGTCCGGGGTGTAGTCGCAGACCTCCGCGTCCTTGAGGTAGAGCAGCCGCAACACCCGGGGCACCACCCCGCGCGTGCGCCACAGCACCAGCGCGTAGAACTTCAACTGGAACAGCGCCCGCGCCTCGAACGCCTCCCGGGGCGCGCCGCCGGTCTTGTAGTCGACCACCCGCAGCGCCCCGTCCGGGGCCACGTCGAGGCGGTCCAGATAGCCCCGGATCAGCAGCTCGTCGTCGACCACCGCCGAGATCAACGCCTCCCGCTCGGCCGGCTCCAACCGGCGCGGGTCCTCCACCGCGAAGTAGCCACCCAGCAGCCCGGACGCCGACCGCAGGAACTCCGCCGTGCCGTCGGGATCGTCGGCGTCGAACAGGGCCGCCAGCTCCGGCTGCTCGGTGACCAGCTGGTCCCACTGCGGGGCCACCAGGTCACCGGCCGCCTCCGGCGTGCGCCCGGCCGCCGGCAGGTCGAACAGCCGCTCCAGCACCGCGTGCACCAGCGTGCCCCGGGCCTGCTCCACGCTGGGCCGCTCCGGCAGCCGGTCGATGCTGCGGAACCGGTAGAGCAGCGGACACGTCTTGAAGTCGGCCGCCCGCGACGGCGACAGCGACGCCCGGACCGTCGCCGGCGCCTCCGCCGTGGCCCGCGCCTGTTGCTGGTCGATCACCGGTTCCGCCGTCATGCCCGGAAGGTTAGGCCACCGGTCCGACAACCCCACCGCGCCGCTCCGACAGGTGATCGTCGGCGTCGGGTCCGTAGCATCGGGGCGATGGAGCAGCCGCAGACCGCCCGCCCGCCGCGCCGCCCCACCCGCCCCGGCCTCACCGTCGGCCGGGTCTTCGGCGTCCCCCTGCACCTCAACGGGTCGATGCTGCTGCTGACCCTGCTGGTCACCGTCACGTACGCCGAGTTCGCCCGCCGCCAGCTCGACCTGTCCCAGCTCGGCGCGTACCTGATCGGCGTCGGGTTCGTCGTGTCGCTGCTCGGCTCGGTGCTGCTGCACGAACTCGGCCACGCCCTCACCGCCCGCCGCTACGGCATCGGCGTGCGGGGCATCACCCTGGAACTGCTCGGCGGATACACCGAGATGGACCGCGACGCCCCCAGCCCCCGGGTCGACCTGTTGGTGTCGCTGGCCGGCCCGGCCGTCTCCGCGGTGCTCGGCGCCGCCGCCGTCGCCGCCACCCTGGCGCTGCCCGACGGCACCCTGACCGACCAGCTCGCCTTCCAGCTCGCCGTCAGCAACGTCATCGTCGCGCTGTTCAACCTGCTGCCCGGGCTGCCGCTGGACGGCGGCCGGGCCCTGCGGGCCGCCGTGTGGGCGCTCACCCGCGACCGGCACACCGGCACCGAGGTCGCCGGCTGGGTCGGCCGGGCGGTCGCCGTCGGCACCGCCGCGGCGACGGTCGTGCTGACCGTCAACCGGCTGCTGGCACCCCTGGCCCTGCCGCTGATGCTGCTCGTCGCGGTCACCCTGTGGCGCGGGGCCGGTCAGTCCATCCGGCTGGCCCGGATCAGCCGCCGCTTCCCGCTGATCGACCTGCGCCGGCTGGCCCGCCCCGTCCTCGCCGTACCCACCGGCACCCCGCTGGCCGAGGCACAGCGCCGCCGCGCCGAGAGCGACCGCCCCGACGCCGCGCTCGCCGTCGCCGACGGCGCCGGCCGGCCGGTCGCCCTCGTCGACCCGGCCGCCGCCGACGCCGTGCCGCCGGCCCGGCGGCCCTGGATCGCCGTCGACGCCGTCGCGCGCGCCCTGACCGGCCTGCCCGTCCTGCCGGCCGGCCTCGACGGGGAACGGGTCATGGAAGCCGTGCGGACCCACCCGGGCGCACAGTACGTCGTGACGGCAGGCGAAGATGTCGTCGGCGTTCTGCACATCGCGGACCTGGCGCAGCTCCTGGAACCCAAACGGAAGATGAACACGTGACCGCACATCCCCCCTCCCTCCCGGCCGACCCCGACGCGCCGGCGTCCGCCGACACCCCGGCGCCGACGTCCGCGCCGGCGGCACACGGCAGCGGCGCGGCGTCCGCCGCGCCGGGCCTCCGCCACGCCAGGGGGCCGTTCCGCCCCGGCGACCGGGTGCAGTTGACCGACCCGAAGGGGCGGATGCACACGGTCACCCTGGAGCCCGGCAAGGAGTTCCACACCCACCGCGGGATCCTTGCCCACGACACGCTGATCGGGCTGCCCGACGGCAGCGTGGTCACCACCTCCGGCGGCGGCACCGCGTTCCTCGCGCTGCGCCCCCTGCTGTCGGACTACGTGCTGTCCATGCCGCGCGGCGCCCAGGTGATCTACCCGAAGGACTCGGCGCAGATCGTCGCCATGGGCGACATCTTCCCCGGCGCGAAGGTCCTCGAGGCCGGCGCCGGCTCCGGCGCGCTGAGCTGCTCCCTGCTGCGGGCCGTCGGCACCACCGGCGAACTGCACTCCTACGAACTGCGCGACGACTTCGCCCAGATCGCCCGCCGCAACGTCGAGGCGTTCTTCCACGGCCCGCACCCGGCGTGGCGGCTGCACGTCGGCGACGTCGCCGACTGCGCGGAAACCGGCTTCGACCGGATCATCCTGGATATGCTCACCCCCTGGGAGACCCTCGACATGGTCGAGCGGGCCCTCGTGCCCGGCGGGGTGTTCATCGGCTACGTGGCCACCACCCCCCAGCTGTCGGAGCTGGTGGAGGCGCTGCGCGAGCGCGGCGGCTGGACCGAGCCGCGCGCCTGGGAGTCCCTGGTGCGCGACTGGCACGCCGAGGGGCTCGCCGTGCGCCCTGACCACCGGATGATCGCGCACACCGCGTTCCTCGTCTCCGCGCGCCGGCTCGCCCCCGGCGTCACCGCCCCGCCCCGGCGGCGCAAACCCAGCAAGGGCGCCGAGGCGTACGCCGAGCGCAAGCAGGCGCTGCGCGCGGCCGCCGAGGCCCGCCAGGCCGCCGCCGCCCAGGCCGCCGGGGTGCTGCCCGACACGGCGGAGGAGCGTGGGGTGGCCGGATGAGCCAGCCGGGCTTCGGCGGTCAGGACGTGCCGGCGGTCTTCCCCGACTGGTCGCCCTACCCCGACCTCGAATCGGCGGCGCGGGCCTACCTGCGGGACCCGGACGTCGCCCTGGAGGCCCTGGGCGGGGTGCTGCGCGGCGCGGCCGTGCTCGGCTTCACCCTCGAACGGTTCGTCAACGAGGTCAACGGCGTGTGGCAGGAGGTGGTGGTCTGCGACGGCAGCCGCCTCGTGCTCTGGCACGGCGAGGACGTGCCACCGGGGGAGGGGCCGCCCGGGGCGATGACCTCGTCGTTGCGGGTGGTGCCCGTCTCCACCGTCACCGAGGTCGGCTGCCGGCGGCGGCTCACCCGCACCGACGACGGCCGGATCCGGGTCGACAGCATCGACGTCTACCTGCTGCTCACCTCGCTCGACGAGGCGCCGCCCGGCGACGAGATCGGCGGGGTGCCCCGGCACGACGCGCTGCGCTTCGGCAAGACCCTCGACGACGGCGGGGCGGGGCAGATCGCCCGGCTGGAGGAGTTCGCCCGGACGGTCGCCTCCGTGGTGGGCCGGCCGCTGCTCTGAACGACGGCCGTCGGCCGCCGCGTCGGGCCGCCCCGCCCGGGGCGGCCCGGGCTGCCGCCGCGGGCTGCCCGGCGGCTCGGCCCCGGGCCGACGTCGGCGCTCAGTCGTCCACGGCGTCCGGGCCGGCGACCTCGGCGCCGTCGCCCCGCACCACGTGGATGCACTCGCCCGGACACTCCTTCGCCGAGTCGATCACCTCCAGGCGCAGGTGCCCGGGCACCCCCACCCGGCTGCCCGGGGTGAGCAGCAGCTCGCCGTCGGCGCCCTTGACGTAGGCCAGCCCGTCGACGTCGAACTCGAAGACCTCCGGCGCGTACTGCACGCACAGGCCGTCGCCCGTGCACAGGTCCTGGTCCACCCAGACCTGCAACTGGTCGGTCGCGACCTCGCTCACCGGCGCACCCCCATGTTCTCCCGTCCCACGCCACGACGGTACCCGAACGCCCCGACCAGCCCCTGCGGCCACCCTTGGCGATCAAGGTTCGGTGACGAGGGCGTTGCGTGGGACCGAATCGGCCTCATAGCGGCTAGTGTTAGGGCAGAACGTTCAAGCCCCCCGGGGAGGTGGGACGTGGCACGCAGCGACGACGCGGACTCGCGCGCCGCACGGTGGGAGAAGGAGGCCCACGATCTCTCCACGCAGGTCGCGTTCCTTCAAGAGGAACTCGCTCTGGTGCGGCGCAAGTTGACCGAAAGCCCCCGACACGTCCGGCAGCTCGAAGAGCGGCTGGCGGCCACCCAGGCACAGTTGGCGCGGCTGACCGAGAACAACGAACGGCTCGTGAGCACTCTCAAGGAGGCCCGAGCGCAGATCGTGACGCTCAAGGAGGAGATCGACCGCCTCGCGCAACCGCCGAGTGGCTACGGTGTCTTCCTGGCAGCGCACGAGGACGGCACGGTGGACGTGTTCACCGGGGGGCGCAAGCTCCGGGTGGCCGTCTCACCCTCGCTGGACGTCGCGGAGCTGCGACGTGGCCAGGAGGTCCTGCTCAACGACGCGCTCAACATCGTCGACGCGTTCGGCTTCGAGCGGGTCGGCGAGGTCGTGATGCTCAAGGAGATCCTCGCGGGTCCCGAGGGCGCTCCGGGCGACCGGGCGCTGGTGGTCTCGCACTCCGACGAGGAGCGCATCGTGCATCTCGCCGAGACCCTGATCGGCTCGCCGATCCGGGCCGGCGACTCGCTCATGATCGAGCCCCGCTCGGCGTACGCGTACGAGCGGATCCCGAAGAGCGAGGTCGAGGAGCTGGTCCTGGAGGAGGTGCCCGACGTCGACTACACCGACATCGGTGGCCTCCAGTCGCAGATCGAGCAGATCCGCGACGCGGTGGAGCTGCCCTTCCTGCACGCGGACCTGTTCCGTGAGCACCAGCTCCGTCCGCCCAAGGGCATCCTGCTCTACGGCCCGCCCGGCTGCGGCAAGACGCTCATCGCCAAGGCGGTGGCGAACTCGCTGGCCAAGAAGATCGCCGAACGGCTGGGCAAGGAGAGGCACACCAGCTTCTTCCTCAACATCAAGGGTCCCGAGCTGCTCAACAAGTACGTCGGCGAGACCGAGCGGCACATCCGGTTGATCTTCCAGCGGGCCCGGGAGAAGGCCGGCGAGGGCACGCCGGTGATCGTGTTCTTCGACGAGATGGACTCCATCTTCCGCACCCGCGGCTCCGGCGTCTCCTCCGACGTGGAGAACACCATCGTCCCCCAGCTGCTCAGCGAGATCGACGGCGTGGAGGGGCTGGAGAACGTCATCGTCATCGGCGCCTCCAACCGGGAGGATATGATCGACCCGGCCATCCTGCGACCCGGCCGGCTCGACGTGAAGATCAAGATCGAGCGGCCGGACGCCGAGGCGGCCAAGGACATCTTCTCGAAGTACATCCTCGCCGGGTTGCCGCTGCACCCGGACGACCTGGCCGAACACGGCGGCGCCCCCCAGGCCACCGTCGCCGCCATGATCGACGCGGTCGTGCTGCGGATGTACTCCGAGACCGAGGAGAACCGCTTCCTCGAGGTGACCTACGCCAACGGCGACAAGGAAGTCCTCTACTTCAAGGACTTCAACTCCGGCGCGATGATCCAGAACATCGTCGACCGGGGCAAGAAGATGGCGATCAAGGAATTCCTCACCTCCGGCCGCAAGGGCCTGCGCCTGCAGCACCTCCTCGACGCCTGCGTCGACGAGTTCCGCGAGAACGAGGACCTGCCCAACACCACCAACCCCGACGACTGGGCCCGCATCTCCGGCAAGAAGGGCGAACGGATCGTCTACATCCGCACGCTCGTCTCCGGCGGCAAGGGCACCGAGGCCGGCCGGTCGATCGAGACCGCCAGCAACACCGGCCAATACCTGTAACCCCCGACAACGCGCCCGGGGCCCGCGACAGCGACGTCGCGGGCCCCGACGCGTCCCCACGCCGGCCACGACACCGCCCCCGGCGTGGCCCGCCCGCCGCGCCCCCACACCGCGCAGCGCGGACTACGCTCGATGTGACGGGGGACCGGGTCGGCGAGCGAAGCGGGTAGGTCGATGAGCGTAAGACGGATCATGGGCACCGAGGTCGAGTACGGCATCTCCGTGCCCGGCCAGGCGGGGGCCAACCCGATGGTCACCTCCTCCCAGGTGGTCAACGCCTACGGGGCACGCCCCGAACTCAACCGGGGCGGCCGGGCCCGCTGGGACTACGAGGAGGAGTCGCCGCTGCGCGACGCCCGCGGCTTCACCTACTCCGGCGCCGCCTACGACCCCGCCGAGGCACTCGCCGACGAGGACCTCGGGCTGGCCAATGTCATACTCACCAACGGCGCCCGCCTCTACGTCGACCACGCCCACCCCGAATACTCCACTCCCGAGGTCACCAACCCCCTCGACGTGGTCCGGTGGGACAAGGCCGGCGAGCGGGTGATGGCCGAGGCGGCGCGGCGGGCCGCCACCATCCCGGGCACCCAGCCCATCCACCTCTACAAGAACAACACCGACAACAAGGGCGCCAGCTACGGCGCCCACGAGAACTACCTGATGCGCCGGCAGACGCCGTTCGCCGACATCGTCGCGTACCTGACGCCGTTCTTCGTAACCCGGCAGATCGTCTGCGGCGCCGGCCGCGTCGGCCTCGGCCAGGACGGCGGCGCCAGCGGCTTCCAGATATCCCAGCGCGCCGACTTCTTCGAGGTCGAGGTCGGCCTGGAGACGACGCTCAAGCGGCCCATCATCAACACCCGCGACGAGCCGCACGCCGACGCCGACAAATACCGCCGGCTGCACGTCATCATCGGCGACGCCAACCTGTCGGAGATCTCCACCTACCTCAAGGTCGGCGCCACCGCCCTGATCCTCACCATGATCGAGGAGAAGGCGCTCGGGCCGGACCTGGGCATCGCCGACCCGGTGGGCGAGCTGCGCGCGGTCAGCCACGACCCGTCGCTGAAGCACCGGATGCGGATGCGCGACGGGCGGCGGCTGACCGCGCTGGACGTGCAGTGGGCCTACTTCGAGCGGGTCAGCTCCTTCGTGGACGACCGGTACGGCACCGACGTCGACGCGCAGACCGCCGACGTGCTGGACCGCTGGGAGAGCGTGCTGGACCGGCTCGGCCGCGACGCTTTCGAATGCGCCGACGAGCTGGACTGGGTGGCGAAGCTGCGGGTGCTGGAGGGCTACCGGGAGCGGGAGAAGCTCGGCTGGGGTTCGCACAAGCTCCAACTGGTCGACCTGCAATATTCGGACGTGCGGCCGGAGAAGGGCCTCTACCACCGCCTCGTTCAGCGCGGGTCGATGAAGACGCTGCTGACCGACGAGCAGACCCGCACGGCCATGACCGAGCCGCCGGAGGACACCCGGGCCTACTTCCGGGGCCGCTGCCTGGCCCAGTACGCCTCCGAGGTGGTCGCCGCGAGCTGGGACTCGGTGATCTTCGACGTGGGCCGGGAGTCGCTGGTGCGGGTGCCGATGATGGAGCCGGAGCGGGGCACCCGCAAGCACGTCGGCGCCCTGTTCGACCGGTGCGTCAGCGCGAAGGACCTGCTGGAGACGTTGACCGGCGGCTGACCCTTCCGTGGCCCGAAAGCCCGCCCCGCGCCAAGCCGGCGCGCGGCGGGCTTTTCGTCGTCTGCGCGAGGTAAGTTCATCGGAGACGATCGTGGAGGAGGCAGCAATGGCCACTCGTGACAGCGGCGGGCAGTCGCAGTCGGGCAAGGCCCGGCAGGGCGAGGAGATCGAGGACGTCACCACCGAGGCGAACCCGGAGGTCGCCGAGCGGCACGCCGAGATCACCGAGGACGTCGACGACCTGCTCGACGAGATCGACTCCGTCCTGGAGGAGAACGCAGAAGAGTTCGTGAGGGGATATGTCCAGAAGGGGGGAGAGTAGGGTAAATGTCCGATCTGCCCGCTCGGTCGGGATGTGTCATGCCAGTCGACGCCGGAGGGCTGTGCAGTGAGCCTTGGCGGGATTGGCTCTTGCGCAACTGCTGATGCGGTAGCGGCTCGCCTCGCCGGGCTCGATGATGTGCGCCGGTGAGGGCTGGTGGCCGACGGGCAAGAAGGTAGGGTGTGGACGTGAAGATCGTCGTACAGGTTCGGCTGTACCCGGACGCCGTTCAGGAGGCGGCGCTTTCGGCGACTCTGAAGTTGTGCAACGACGGCGCGAACCTCGCCTCGGCTGAGGCGTTCCGGCGGCGGATTCACGCAAAGCGGGAGCTCCAGCGACTCACCTATGGGCACCTGAAGGACCTCGGCCTGTCGGCTCGGCCAGCGATCCTCGTCGCTCGCAAGGTTGCCGGCGCTTACGCCTCTTTGGCGGGCCAGGTTCGAGCCGGCCGCCTTGGCAAGCCCGGATCGAGGCGTCGCGTCCAGAAAGAGTCGAAGCCGATCCACTTCCGGCCTGACGCCGCGCAGCCGTTTGATGATCGCTGCTTGTCCTGGCAGCTTGCTGACCGTACCGTGTCCATCTGGTCCGTCGGTGGCCGTCTGACGCGAATTCTCTTCGGCTGCTCGCCGCAGCAGCACGCGATGCTCGCGGCCCACCGGCGCGGCGAGCCGGACCTCGTGCGGCGTGACGGCAAGTGGTTTCTGTACGCCACCTGCGACATCGGCGATGCCGAGGTGAAAGAACCCGACGGGTTCCTCGGCGTCGACCTGGGTATCGCGAACATCGCCACTCTCAACAACGGAACTCGGCACTGCGGGAAGGGATTGAACCGGGTTAGGCACCGTAACCAGCGCCTTCGGGCCAAACTGCAGCGGATCGGCACCAGGTCCGCAAAGCGCTTGCTGAAGACTCGCAGACGTAAGGAGTCTCGGTTCGCCGCCGACGCCAACCATTGCATTGCCAAGCGGATTGTGACCGAGGCCGAACGCACCGGCCGTGGGATTGCCCTGGAAGACCTCACCGGCATCCGCGACCGGGTACGGCTCCGCCGGCCCCAGCGGGTCACTCTGCATTCCTGGGCGTTCCACCAGCTTGGCCGGTTGATCGCCTACAAGGCGGCGCGGGCCGGGATTGCCGTCGTCCACATTGACCCGGCATACACCTCGCAGGGCTGCTCCGCCTGCGGGCACGTCGCGAGGGCCAACCGCCCCAACCAGTCCACCTTCCGGTGCGCGTCGTGCGGCTTCGCTGAGCACGCCGACGTGAACGCAGCCTGCAACATCGCCGCTCGTGGTGTCGCGGGCTGGGCAGCTGCCAGCCTGCCGAACGCGGCGTGACCCCGTGCAACCAGTACGGCATCCACAGCCGCAAGCTCGCCCCTTCGGGGTGGAGAAGCTGACCTGCAATGGTGGTCCTGGCCACTTCTGCGACAATCCTGCGAAGCTGGCCAAGACGATCAATTACCTGAGAGGAACCACGTGGCAGCGGGCTTTGATCCATCCGGGCGTCTACCAGATGCGTTCACCAACGCGGGGACGTCGTCCTTCACGTCTTTCCTGAGCAGGGTGGCCCCCGAGATGCTGCCCGGTCGTCGGCCGCTGCCGCCCGGCATGGCCGCCGACCTGGCGCCGCACGCGACCACCATCGTGGCCATCTCGGCCGCCGGTGGCGTGGTGATGGCCGGCGACCGGCGGGCCACCATGGGCAACCTGATCGCCCAGCGGGACATCGAGAAGGTGCACCCGGCCGACGCGTACTCGCTGGTCGGCATCGCGGGCACCGCGGGCATCGGCATCGAGCTGATGCGACTGTTCCAGGTGGAGCTGGAGCACTACGAGAAGATCGAGGGCGCGATGCTCTCGCTCGACGGCAAGGCCAACCGGCTGGCGTCGATGATCCGGGGCAACCTGGGCGCGGCCATGCAGGGCCTCGCGGTGATCCCGTTGTTCGCCGGGTTCGATCTGGCCGCCGCCGACCCGGCGAAGGCCGGGCGGATCTTCAGCTTCGACGTCACCGGCGGCCCCTACGGGGAGACCGGCTACGACGCGATCGGCTCCGGTTCGATCTTCGCCCGGTCGGCGTTGAAGAAGCGGTTCCGCGCGGGCCTGTCGATCGACGACGCGGTGCGGCTCGCGGTCGAGGCGCTCTACGACGCGGCCGACGACGACACGGCCACCGGTGGCCCGGACCTGATCCGCCGGATCTACCCGGTGGTGATGACCGCGACGGCGGAGGGCACCCATCGGCTCACCGACGCCGAGACGGCCGCGATCGCCGAGGCCGTGGTCGCCGGCCGGATGGAGAACCCGGGCGGCTGAGTCCCGCCTCCACCCCAGTCAGCAGTCGTCGTCAGCACAGCGCCCAAAGGAGAACCGCCGCCGTGGCCATGCAGTTCTACGCCTCGCCCGAGCAGATCATGCGCGACCGCTCCGAGCTGGCCCGCAAGGGCATCGCCCGGGGCCGCAGCGCGGTGGTCCTGAGCTACTCCGGCGGGGTGCTCTTCGTCGCGGAGAACCTCTCCAGCACCCTGCACAAGGTCAGCGAGATCTACGACCGGATCGGCTTCGCCGCCGTGGGCCGGTACAACGAGTTCGAGAATCTGCGTCGCGCCGGGGTCCGGATGGCCGACCTCAACGGCCTGAGCTACGACCGGCGGGACGTGACGGGTCTGGCGTTGGCCAACGCGTACGCGCAGACCCTCGGCGCCATCTTCACCGAGCAGTCGAAGCCGTTCGAGGTGGAGATCTGCGTGGCGGAGGTGGGCGCGACGCCGGAGGCCGACGCGCTCTACCGGTTGACCTACGACGGTTCGGTCAACGACGAGCCGGGCCGGATGGCGATGGGCGGGCAGGCCGAGGCGATCTCCGGCGTGCTCAAGTCGCAGCACCGGCCGGACATGTCGTTGGGCGAGGCGGTCCGGGTGGCCGTGGCGGCGCTGGGCAGCGTCGGCGGTGAGGGCGGGGCAGCGCGGACGATCGCTGCCCACCAGCTGGAGGTGGCGGTCCTGGATCGCCGCCGGAGGGGCCGGACGTTCCGGCGCATCACCGGGGCGGCCCTGACCGCGCTGCTGGACGCCGAGGCGGAGGAGCCGAAGGAGCCGGCAGCGACCGAGGAGCGGCCGGAGACCCCTGCGACGCCGACGCAGGAGGCCGGGAAGCCGACGACGTCGGCCGGCTCGGCGGATCTGGAGGGGCAGCAGGAGTCCGACACGCCCGGGGCGTGACTTGCGACGATGGTGATCACCTGGCCGGCCACCCCGTGTGGGGTGGCCGGTTGTGTGTGTCCGGATGGTCAGCCCTGCCCATTCGGGGCCGGAGAGGACTAATGTCGCCTCATGGAGCGGCGAATCTTCGGCCTTGAGACCGAGTACGGCGTCACCTGTACCTACCGTGGGCAGCGGCGGCTGTCTCCCGACGAGGTTGCGCGGTATCTGTTCCGTCGGGTGGTGTCGTGGGGCCGGTCGAGCAACGTGTTCCTGCGCAACGGCGCCCGGCTCTACCTGGACGTGGGTTCCCACCCGGAGTACGCGACGCCCGAGTGCGACTCGGTGGTGGACCTGGTGGCCCACGACCGGGCAGGGGAGCGGATCCTGGAGGGGCTGCTCGTCGATGCGGAGAAGCGGCTGCACGACGAGGGCATCGCGGGTGAGATCTACCTGTTCAAGAACAACACCGACTCGGCCGGGAACTCGTACGGCTGCCACGAGAACTATCTGGTCTCCCGGCACGGTGAGTTCGGCCGGCTGGCGGACGTGCTGATTCCGTTCCTGGTGACCCGGCAGTTGATCTGCGGGGCGGGCAAGGTGCTGCAGACGCCCCGGGGGGCGGTCTACTGCCTGTCGCAGCGGGCGGAGCACATCTGGGAGGGGGTGTCGTCGGCGACGACCCGGAGCCGGCCGATCATCAACACCCGGGACGAGCCGCACGCGGACGCGGAGCGGTACCGGCGGCTGCACGTCATCGTGGGTGACTCGAACATGAACGAGGTCACCACGCTGCTGAAGGTCGGTTCGGCGGACATCGTGCTGCGGATGATCGAGGCGGGGGTGGTGATGCGGGACCTGTCGCTGGAGAACCCGATCCGGGCGATCCGCGAGGTGTCGCACGACATCACCGGCCGGCGGAAGGTGCGGTTGGCCTCCGGCAAGGAGGTCAGCGCGCTGGAGATCCAGCAGGAATACCTGGCGAAGGCGACGGAGTTCGTGGAGCGCCGGGGCGGGGACCAGACGGCCAAGCGGGTGGTGGAGCTGTGGGGTCGGGTGCTGAGCGCGGTGGAGAGCGGTGACCTGGAGCCGGTGTCTCGGGAGATCGACTGGGTGTCGAAGCTGCGGCTGATCGAGCGGTACCAGCGCAAGCACGACCTGCCGTTGTCGCATCCCCGGGTGGCGCAGATGGACCTGGCGTACCACGACCTGCGGCGCGGGCGGGGCCTGTACGGGCTACTGGAGCGGCGCGGGGAGGTGGACCGGGTGGCGACCGATCCGGAGATCTTCGAGGCGAAGGAGACGCCGCCGCAGACGACGCGGGCGCGGCTGCGGGGCGAGTTCATCCGGCACGCGCAGGAGAAGCGGCGCGACTTCACGGTGGACTGGGTGCACCTGAAGCTCAACGACCAGGCGCAGCGCACCGTGTTGTGCAAGGACCCGTTCCGGGCGTACGACGAGCGGGTGGAGCGGTTGATCGCCAGCATGTGATCCGGTGGGCCCCTCGCACTGCGCTGGTCGCGGCGGGAGGGGGCCGTCCGGGTACGCTGGCGCTGCCATGACGATGTCTGAACCTCCGGGGCGCGAGCGCGGCGCCGAGAAGCTGAACTGGATCGACCGCCGCCGGGAGAAGATCCGCGCGGAGGTGGAGCGGAACCGGCGCGGCGAGTACACGGTGCCGACGTGGGTGCTGGCCGTCGCGCTGGTGGTGATCGTCGGCGGTTGGCTGGCGTTGATCTTCCTGGCCTGACGGGCTGCCGCCGCATGCGGGAGCTGCTGCGGGTGGGCGGGCGTGCCGTCGACCTGGCCCCGCCGCGCGGCCGGGCCGCAGCCGGGGCGGACCCGGCTCAGCGGGCCAGGGCAGCGGCGTGCCGGCCGGCGGCTGCGGCGGCGAGGAAGTAGGCGTGGTCGGCGTCGAGGCCGCGGCCCATGGTGGACAGCGCCACGGGGCTGGCGCGCAGCGCGGCGTCGAGCCCGTCGGTGGGCACCCGGACGAGGCGGTGCCGCCCGGCGAGGGGGGCGAGCGCGGCGTCGACGTCGCGGGCCAGGGCGGGGGGCAGGCCCTCGGGCACGACGAGGTCGGCGGGGGCGAGCGCGACGCGACCGTACGCGGTGAGGCTGTGGTGGGACACTCCCCGGTGCCGGGGGCGGGGGTCGGCGTCGGAGATGCGCAGTGAGCCGACGGCGTGCCCGCCGAGGGCGGCGACGGCGTTGACGGCTTCGCCGACGGCGACGCCGGAGTAGCCCCACCGGGTGCCGGTGCCGAGGTTGCCAGGCCCTTGGGCGCAGATCACCACGTCGGCGGCGAGCACGTGCCGGGCGGCGAGCAGGCCGCTGTGCACGGTGGTGGCTTCCAGGTCGCCGCCGAAGGCCTGCCCGACGCTGACGGTGCCGGCGAGCCGGCCGCGCAGCCCGTCGAGGGCGCGGGAGAACCAGGCGGGCAGCGCGCCGCCGTCGGTGAGCAGGTATGCGACGCGGGCGTCGGGGGCGTCGGCGTGGATGCCGGCGAGGATCGCGGGCAGGGCGGAGTGCAGGTCGGCGGTGACGACGGGCAGGCCGGAGACATCCTCGGCGGCGGCGAGCACCTCGCGGTGGGGGCTGGCGTCCTCGTCGACGCCGAGCAGGATCGGTTGCAGGGGCGTGTAGCGGGCCTTGACGAGGTGTCCGGCGTCGCGGGTGTCGGCGGCCTGTGGCGGGTCGGGCGGCAGTCGGTCGGGCAGGGCCACGATGAGCGCGTATCCGCCAGTGCCGAGGCCCATGAGCAGCGCCCCGGCGTTGAGCAGCACCCGGTCGCCGGGTGCGGGGCGGCCGACGAGTTCCGGGTAGGCCAGGGCCCGCATGGTCGTGCCGTCGGCGAGTGTGACGTCAAGCTCCATCGCGCCGGTCCACTCCCGCCGCAGCGCCGTCACGGTTCCCGCCCGCCATCGCACCATGCGGTGCACGCTAGCGGTTGCCGGGGGCGGGGCGCGGTGGCGGGGTCAGCGTGGCGGCTCGCCCTGGACGTGTCAGGTGCGCCGGCCCCGACGACGGTGCCCACGCTTTCGGTCTTGACGGCCGCTTCGGGCCCGGGGTCACCCCGTGGCCGTGATCCGGCCGCCGCCCACCACGGCCCGCCGCGGTGGGCTTCTGATGACTCAGGGTGACTGTTGAGGCGATGCCGCGACGCGCCCGGATTGGGTGCACGTGCGCGCCGCGCGGGCTGCTAGCGTGCACACGTGTCGCGGACCCGCACCGAACGCCTGGTCAACCTGGTGATCTGCCTGCTGTCGACGCGACGGTTCCTGACCGCCGCGCAGATCGCCGCGACCGTGCCCGGTTACGAGCACGATCCGGACGACGCGAAGGATCACGAAGCGTTCCAGCGTAAGTTCGAGCGGGACAAGGCCGAGCTGCGTGAGCTGGGGGTGCCGCTGGAGACGGGGACGGCGAGCATCTTCGACTCCGAGCCGGGCTACCGGATCGCCCACCGGGAGTACGCGCTGCCGGACATTCCGCTGGAGCCGGACGAGGCCGCGGCGGTCGGCATCGCCGCCCGGCTGTGGCAGCACGCCGGGCTGGCGGCCGCCGCGTCGTCGGGGCTGGCGAAGCTGCGCGCCGCCGGGGTGGACGTGGACCCGCAGGCCACCCTGGGCCTGGAGCCGATGGTGACGGTCGATCCGGCGTTCGCGCCGTTGACGGCCGCGGCTCGGGACCGCCGCGAGGTGAGCTTCGACTACCGGGTGCCCGACCGCGACGAGCCGACCCGCCGCCGCGTCCAGCCGTGGGGCGTGGTCTGCTGGCGGGGCCGGTGGTATGTGGTGGGTCACGACCTGGACCGGGCGGCGACCCGCTGCTTCCGGCTGTCGCGGGTGGTGGGCGCGGTCCGGGTGACCGGTGCCCCGGGCGGCTACGAGCCGCCGCCGGGGCTGGATCTGATCAGCCATGTGGCGCGCTGGTCAGGGCCGGTGGAGCGCACGGGCCGGGCCACGGTTCTGGTCCGTCCGGGCCGCGCGGCGGGGCTGCGCCGCTGGGCGGTGGACAGCGGGCCCGGGCCCGCGGGGGACCGGCTGGTCCTGCCGTACGCCGACGCGGAGTTCCTGGCCGGCCAGTTGGTCGGGTACGGCCCGGACGTGCGGGTGCTCGACCCGCCGGAGGTGCGCGAGGCGGTCATCCAGCGGCTCAAGGAGATCGCCGCCCGGCACGACGAGCTGACCGTGACCGGAGGTGCCCGATGACCCGCCCGGCGGCCCAGCCCGCTGCCCGTTCGACCGGCCCGCGCGCCACGGGTGCCCGCGCCGGCGGCAACCGGGCGTCGGCCGACCGGTTGGCCCGGCTGCTCAACCTGGTGCCCTACCTGTTGGCCCGGCCGGGGATCGAGATCGCCGAGGCGGCCGGCGACCTGGGGGTGACCGAGCGGCAGCTGCGGGAGGATCTGGAGCTGCTGTGGGTGTGCGGGCTGCCCGGTTACGGCCCGGGTGACCTGATCGACATGGCGTTCGACGGTGACCGGGTGACGATCACCTACGACGCGGGGATCGACCGGCCGCTGCGGTTGACCCCCGACGAGGCGCTGGCGCTGGTGGTGGCGCTGCGGATGCTCGCCGAGACGCCGGGGGTGGCCAACCGGGAGGCGGTGGAGCGGGCTCTCGCGAAGATCGAGAACGCGGCGGGCGACCTGGTCGGGGCCCCGGTCGAGGTGCGCCTGCAGGCGGACGGCCGGCGGGTGGAGCAGCTGCGGGCCGCCGTGGGGCTGGGGCGGGCGCTGCGGATCACCTACTACACGGCGGCCCGGGACGAGACGACCGATCGGGTCATCGACCCGCTGCGGATGCTGATGGTGGGCGGCCGGGCGTACGTGGAGGCGTGGTGTCGCCGCGCGGAGGAGGTCCGGTTGTTCCGGGCCGACCGGATCGACGCGGTCGTCGAGCTGGACGAGCCGGCGGTGGTGCCGCCGCAGGCCCGCCCGCACGACCTCACCGAGGGGGTGTTCCGCCCCTCGCCGGACCTGCCGTTGATCACGTTGCGGATCGGTCGGGGCGAGCGGTGGATCACGGAATACTACCCGTGCGAGCGGGTCGAGCGCGGCGACGGCGACCAGTGGCTGGTGTCGCTGCGGGTGACCGACCTGGGCTGGGCCCGCCGGTTCGTGCTGGGACTGGGCCCGGGCGTGGCCGTGGTCGCCCCGGCGGAGCTGGCGGAGCAGGTCCGCGCCCAGGCGGTCGCCGCGCTGGAGGCGTACGCCAGCCCCGACTGCGTGCCGTCGGGCGACCCGGCGGGGTCCGCGTCGCACCGGTAGGCTGACCGCCGTGGTGACGTGGATCGTGGTCGCGGTGGTGCTGTTCGCGTTCGTGGTGCTGGCGCTGGCCGTGCGGCCGGTGCTGGCCCGGCTGCCCCGGCTGCGGCGGGCGTCGGTGGCGTTGCAGGGCCGCCAGGCGGAGACGGAGGCGCTGCGGGTGTCGGCCGAGGCGTTGCAGGAGCGCGCGGAGGCGCTCCAGGGGCAGGTGGAGCTCACCCAGCGCCGTCTCGACGTGATCAAGGCCAAGCGCGGCCACTAGATCGACCCGGGCCGCTGCGGCGTGCGCCCGGCGGCCCGCGCGCGGCGGGTACGCGCAGGTGGGATCCGGGTTCGGGTGGTTGACGGGACGCGCGGAGTTGGTCAACACTTCACCGGCCGGTCGAAACCACCAGCGTCCGGCGGGTGGCAATGGCCCTCGACGGACGTACGATGGGCTCCGGTAACACCCGACGACGACACAGAGCGACTGGAGCTTCCCATGGGTGCCCTCAAGCCGTGGCACATCGCCGTACTCGTGGTCGTGATGATCCTGCTCTTCGGCGCCAAGCGGCTTCCCGACGCGGCCCGCTCGCTGGGCCGTTCGCTGCGGATCATCAAGGCCGAGACGAAGAGCCTGCACGACGACGACCGCGACCTGGCCGAGAAGGCTGACGCCCAGGCCGGCCACCAGCCGCTGCCGCCGAACGCCGCGGCGCCGCAGCAGTCGTACGCGCAGCAGCCCTACGCGCAGCCGCAGCCGTACGCCCCGCCGCAGGCTCCGCAGCAGCCGGTCATCGACCCGGTGCAGCGCGTCCGCGAACACTGACCGAAGGGCCCGACCACCGTGGCCTTCGCCCTCCGTAAACGCGGCCCGAGCAAGTTCGAGCAGGCCGCCGACGGCTCCATGACGCTCATGGACCACATCCGCGAGCTGCGCACCCGGCTGTTCCGGGCGTCGCTGGCGATCATGGTCGGCCTGATCGGCGGCTTCCTGCTGGCCGATCCGGTGTTCCAGCTGTTGAAGCAGCCCTACTGCCGATTGCCTGATGCCACCGACGCGCTCGGCGAGTGCCAGCAGTTCCTCCAGCTCTCCCCGGCGGACGGCTTCATCCTCAAGCTGAAGCTGGCGCTGTGGATCGGCCTGATCATCGGCGCGCCCGTCTGGCTCTACCAGCTGTGGGCGTTCATCGCCCCCGGCCTGCACCGGCACGAGCGCAAGTGGGCGTACGTCTTCGTCTCCATCGCCGCGCCGCTGTTCGCCGCCGGTGCGCTGCTGGCGTACCTGGTGGTGGACAAGGGCCTGGCGTTCCTGATGGAGTCGGGCGTCACGGGCCTGTCCACCCAGCTGGAGGTCACCCGGTACATCAGCTTCGTCACCAACATGATCCTGCTGTTCGGGGTGGCGTTCGAGTTCCCGCTGATCCTGCTGATGCTCAACTTCACCGGGGTGGCCAGCGCGAAGCGGCTGCTCAGCTGGTGGCGGGTGGTGATCTTCATTTCGTTCGCCTTCGCCGCGATCGCCACGCCCGACCCGGGGCCGTTCGGCATGACCCTGCTGGCGGCGGCGCTGTGCCTGCTCTACTTCGTCGCCGTGGGTGTCGCGTTCCTCAATGACAAGCGGCGCGGGCGGGGCAAGGAGATCTACGCGGGGATCGCCGACGACGAGGTGTCGCCGCTGGAGCTCAACGACGACCGGGTGCCGCCCAGCCAGCGGATCGAGGCCTCGGCCCCGATCGGGGCACCGGAGCCGGTGGCCGCGCCGACGCCGATCGACCGCCGCTACGACGACATGACCTGACGACGCGGCGACAAGGCACAAGGCCCGCCCCGAGAAGTTCGGGGCGGGCCTTCGTCGTGCCTGGGGTGCGGTCCGTCGGGCCGGCAGCGGTGTCGTGGGGGCCGCCGTCAGGCGAGCAGGACCTGGCCGTCGCGGACCGACACCGCGACCGGCGGCAGCGGCGAGCCGGCCGGCCCGCCGCGCACCGACCCGTCGGCGATGTCGAACTTGCTGTTGTGGCAGCCGCAGACGATGGTGCCGTCGGCGACGCGGGTGACGGTGCAGCCGGCGTGGGTGCAGGTGGCGGAGTACGCCTTGACGGTCTCCTGCGTCGGCCGGGTCAGCACCACGCCCCGGTCGGCGAGGATCCGGCCACCGCCGACGGGCAGGTCGGCCACGGCGGCCAGCGCCGCCACCTGTCCACCGGCGGGGGCGTCGGCAGTGGCCTCGGCGTCGGCGTCGGCCGGGTCGCCGCTGCCGGCGGGCTCGGCCACCGGGTCCCCGCTGGCCGGCGCGCCGCCGCTGGCCGGGTCGGCCGCCGGGGCGGCGACGGGCTGCCCGTACGTCTGGCAGCCGGTCAGCAGGGCGGTGACGCCAGCCGCGCCGGTGGCGCACAGGACGGCCCGCCGGGACGGGCAGGGCCGGTGCTCCTCGGTCATCGCGCTGCTCTCCTCGCTGCGGTCGGTGCCGACCTGCGGCCTGCTGTCGGTGCCGACGAACGGCGCGCGGTCGGCACCGCGGGGTGGCCTGCGGTCGGTGCCGCCGGGCGGCGTCACCGGGTGATCCCGAAGGTGGTGAAATACCACAGCGACGAGGTCAGCCAGATCGCCGTGAGGGCGACGAAGACCGCCCCGCCGAACACCGGCAGGACCCAGCCGGCCAGCCCCGGCTTCGGCAGGGCCAGCATCTTCGTGGTGAACACGCCGAAGAAGAAGCAGCCGAACAGGGAGTGGGCCATGGTCCGCAGGTCGTAGGCGGCGAAGCCGAGCGCGTACAGGCAGTGCACGGCCACGGGCACGGCGAGCAGGAACGCGACCCGGCCGGACCAGCGGTGGGCGATGCCCGCCCAGGACGGGCGGAAGCTGCCGAGCCGGCCCCACATCGACATCGCCGACAGCACCTGCACGATGGCGAGCGCCATCGCGCCGCTGCCCAGCCACACCTTGACCTGCATCGGGCCGGTGAAGCCGGCGACGTTGACGGCGATGCCGGTGGGCTGATGCAGTTTGGCGTAGACGCCGGTGGCGACGGCGACCGCCGCGCCGGCGAGCACCGGCAGCAGCAGCGAGGCCGTCCGGGCCGGCTCGGTCTCGGCGGCGAGCCGCGCCGCGAACGCGGCGGGATCGGGCAGCACCCGCAGGCCCCGATCGTCGTCGGTGCCGGGGTCCCGGTCGTCGCGCGGCCGGTCGGCGTCCGGCCCGCCGTCGCGGCCGGCGCGCCAGGTGTCGACCTCGGGCCGGGCCCGCTTGCGGCCGGCGTCCCACCGGTCGCCACCCGGGCGGGCACCCGTCCCGGTGCCCCACACGTCGACGTCGGGCCCGGCGTCCGGGCCGGCATCCCACGCTCCGGCCCGGGGCGTGTCGCCGGTGTCGCGGCCTGGCCAGCCGGCGCGGGGCGCGTCGCCGGCGTCGCCGATCCACCCGCCGGCCCGTGGGCCGTCGTCGTTCCCGCCGTCCCAGGCGCCGGCCCGGGGCGCGCTGTCCGCGTCGCCGCCCCACACGTCGACCTCCGGCGGGGTGTCCCAGTCGACGCGCGGCGGGGCCTTCGTGCCGCTGTCCCAGGTGTCGCCAGCCGGGGCGACGTCCGTGCCGGCGCGCCAGTCGCCGCTGGTCACCGGCGGGGCCCCGGTTCGGGGATCACCGGCCGGGCGGTGACGGTCAGCCCTTCGACGATCGTCGTGCCGAACGCGGGGTCCAGGGGCGGCGCCGGCATCGGCCGGCCGTTCCAGGTGAGCACGCCGATCTGGGTGCCGTCGGGCCGCAGGATCCAGCCGCCGTCGACCCCGGCGTCCCGCAGCTGCGGGGTCGCCCGGTAGACCACGGGGGCGGTTCCCGCCGTGGCCTTCGCGGTGAACGTGGTCGTGTCGCCGCCGATGGCCAGCTTGCCGGTGGCCTCGGAGCCGTCGAACGTCCCGGTGAGCGTGGCGTCCTTGCCGTCGAGTTCGAGCTTGCCGTCGGTGGCCGTGCCGCGCAGCCACAGCTCCATGTCCTTGCCGTCGCACACGTACGCCTCGGCGGCGCCGTCGCGGGAGGTGATGGCGATGGTGGCGCCGTTGTTCAGGCGGCCGGTCCAGCTTGCGTCCACCTTCTGTTCGGGCGTGCCGGCGGCGGGGACGTCCGTCGCGCCGGGGGCCGCCGCCGGGGGCGCCGACGCACCCGGGGACAGCTCTGGCGGGCGGCTCGCGGATGGCGCCTCCGGCGCGTCGGCGGGCGCCGCGGTGCTGGCCGGGGGTGCGGCTTCCACCTTCGGCGGTGCGGCCGCCGGCGCCGCCTGTGCGCTCATCGCGAACAGCACGGCCGCCATCCCGGCTCCGGTCACCAGCGTCAGCAGCGGGGTCAAGCGCTTCATGGGGCAGCTCCCTTCACCGAACCGTACGGGGCCGGCCTGCCGGTCGTTCAACGCAGCGGCAGATTGCTTCCTGACGATTCCCCGCGACGCTGGTCGAGGGCGGCCGATGCTTTCCCCAAGCGGCGTCGGCGGCCCGGGCGGCTGGCGGGTCCACGGCGGGCGGGTGGGCGGTACCGTGCTCGCCGTGACCGCAGCCGACCACCCCGCCCCCGGGCCGCGGCCCGACGGTCCCGTCGCCGTGCTCGCCAACCCGACGGCCGGGCGCGGGCGGCACCGTGGCCTGCTGCCGCGCCTGCTGGACCGGCTCGCGACGGCCGGCCGGCCGGTGCGGCTGCTGGAGGCGGGCACGGGCGCGCAGGCCGAGGCGGCGTGCCGGGCCGCCGTCGCCGACGGGGCCGCCGCCCTGGTCACCGTCGGCGGCGACGGCACGGTGCACCGGGGCCTGCAGGCGGTGGCCGGCACGGGCGTGCCGTTCGGGCCGGTGCCCGCCGGCACCGGCAACGACTTCGCCGCCGACACCGGCTTCCCGGGCGACCCGCTCGCCGCCGTGGAGACCGTCGCCGCCGCGCTGCGCGAGGGCCGGAGCCGGCCGGTGGACCTGGCCCGGATGACCGGCCCCGACGGCGCCACCCGGTGGTACGGGGCGGTGCTCGCCGCCGGCTTCGACGCGATCGTCAACGAGCGGGCCAACCGGATGCGCCGCCCGCGCGGCCCCCGCCGCTACGATCTGGCGATCCTGCTGGAGCTGGCCCGGCTGCGCCCGCGCCGCTACACCCTGCGGCTGGACGGCGAGCCGCTGGAGTGCGACGCGGTGCTGGTGGCGGTCGGCAACTGCGCCAGCTACGGCGGCGGCATGCGGGTCTGCCCCGACGCGGACCCGACGGACGGTCTGCTGGACGTGGTGGTCGGCGGCCGGTTCGACCGGCGCACTCTGATCCGGGTGAAGCCGCGCATCTACCGGGGCACCCACGTGCGGCATCCGCTGGTGAGCAGCCACCGGGCCCGCACGGTGGAGCTGACCGCCGAGGGGATCACCACGTACGCCGACGGGGAGCGCTGCCTCGACCTGCCGGTGACGGTGACCGCCGTGCCGGGCGCGGTGCGCCTGCTGCGCTGAACGGGCGCGGGCGCGGGGCAGGCCGGGGCCGGACTGGCTACCAGCGGTTGCGGGCCTCCTCGGCCCAGCCGACCAGCCCGTCGAGGTCGACCCGCTCGCCGTCGTCGGCGGCCGCCCAGCCGGTGAAGTGCCCGAAGCACTGGTGCGTCTCGCTGGCCACCACGCCGAGGTTGGTGCGGGCGGCCCGCTCGTGGAACGGGTGGAACGCCACGTCGACCCGGTCGCCGGTGATCCGCCACGGGCGCAGCCAGTCGGACCGGTCGTACGTCCAGCGCAGCTCGTCGCCGATCTTGTGCAGCCGGCCGGCGACGAACAGCCCGTTCTCGGTGCTGCCGGTGCCGTCGGTCCACGTCCCGCCGAGCTGGATCGACCGGCCCGGCCCGCTGCCCGCCGCCCAGTTCCAGGCGACCGAGTACGGCCACCGTCCCCGGCCGTGGTCGAGCACGGCGAACGAGTCCTCGGCGTGGACATCGTGCCACACTCCGCCGAGGCGGAGCCGGCCGTGCACCGGCCGGCCGACGTCCTTGACCGTGTACTGGAACCGCCGCTCGCCCCACGGCACGACCACCCCGAGCGATTCGTGGCCGGCGGGCAGCGGCATGGCCAGGTCGACCTCGACGTCGCCGGCGGCGGCCCGCAGGGTGGTGCCGTCGGGGCGCTGGTCGATGGCGACGGTCACCGGGCTGCGCGCGGTGACCGGGCCCGCGCCGCTGCGCTCGGGCAGCGCCACCCCGCGCGCCAGCGGCACCACCGCCTCGGTGTTCACCTCGACGCCGGTGGCCCGGTCGAGCACGTAGAGGCTGTGTACGCCGGCGTAGTCCAGCGACGACACGACGACGCCGATCACGTGGGCGGGGGTGACGACGCCCCAGTACTCCCAGCGTTTGGTCCGCCCCCAGCCCCGCAGGTTCGCCCGGTGCAGGGGGCGGCGGGTCCAGCCGACCGCCGCCGGGTTCAGCCGACCGTCCGGCAGGCAGAGATCGACGGGGGCGGTGATCTCGCGCTCGTGCGTCATGACGGGAGGTTACCCGCCGGTACGCGGGGGTGGCGGCGCGGTCTCGCCGCCCCCGCCGCCGGAGCCGGTCAGTGGATCGGGTTCCAGCCGTCCGAGCCGGCCAGGTACTGCCGGGCCGTGTAGGTGGGCGCCTGCGCGTCGGTCAGCTGCGGTCGGTCCGCGGTGACCGTCGCCCCGGGCCCGCTGTTGTGGTACTCGAAGAACCGGGCGTCCTTCCACGAGAACCCGGACATGTCGGTCCACGGGGAGTCCTTGACGTGCGCCCCGAGGACGCTGTCGCGGAACACGACCTGACCGATCGCGTTGACGTCGCCGCTGGGGTGCCACGGCCGGCCGAGGTGCACGCTCTGGGCGGCGGCCGAGTCGGTGGTCAGGGTGCACCCGGTGAACAGGAAGCCGTACGGGTTGCTGATCATCGTGGACGGCGCGGTGACGTACCCGTTGTTGCTCGACGACCCGCGGCTGAGGGACTTGATCTCGCAGCGGTCGAAGACGCCGGTGCCCCGGCCGAAGATGAAGTCGACGTCGCCCTCGACGTAGCAGTTGCGGAAGTACGCGCGGCCGACCGTGCTGCTGTTGGCGCTGTTGTGGTAAAGCGTGTCCTGGTTGCCGAGGAACCGGACGTTGTCGAAGACCAGCCGGTCGGCGCGGGTGAGCACCGCGACGGCCTGCTCGGCGCTGTAGTCGTGGGCCGCCTCGTCGAAGCTGTTGGCGAAGGTCAGGTGCCGGGCGGTGAAGTCACTGCCGTCGATGGTCACCGAGGCGCTGCCCGAGGTGCCGTACGTGCCGCCGTCCGGCTTCGGGGTGCCCGAGGCGTTGTCGTAGGTGATCACCACGTCGCGGGCGTCGCCGGTGGAGCCGACGAAGGTGAGGTGCGGTTTGTCGGCGGGGATGGCGATCAACTCCCGGTAGGTGCCGGGTTTGATGACGATGGTGCGCGGGGTGGTGTTGCCGGCGGGCACCGCGTTCACCGCCGCCTGCACGCTGGTGAAGGCGCCGCTGCCGTCCCTGGCGACGACCACCGTGTCGCCGGACGGCGGGGTGCCGCTGGTCGCCGTCACGTCGTCGTACCGCGCGGTGGCGTAACGGGTCTGCACCCCGATCCGGCCGGTGGCGATGCCGCCGGTGCCCGAGCCGACCTGGACGCCGTCGACCCACCCGCGCACGGTGGAGCCGGTGGCCTCGATGCGCAGCGTGTACCAGGTGCCGGTCGCGACGGTCCGCGACAGCGTGCCCAGGGTGGTCGCCGCGCCACTGCGCACCGCCTCCAGCCTGACCTGGTTGCCGGGTAGCAGGGCGAGCCGGTAGTAGGTGGTCGCGCCGGAGGCCCGGGCGAGCAGGGCCACGGCCCCGTCGGCCGGCAGGGTCAGGGCCTTGACCCGGGCCTGCACGGTGTAGTCGGTCCAGGTCGACGTGCCGGCGAACAGGCGGGCGTTGTCGGTGCTGGCCTTGGCCTGTTGCAGGGCCGGGCTGTCGTCGGCGACCACGGACCAGGTGCCGCCGGACTTGGACCAGCCGGCGGTGTCGCCGTCGGTGAAGTCGTCGCTGAACAGCGTGGCGGCGTACGCGGACTGGGCGCCGCCGAGCTGGGTCAGGCCGAGCAGGACGGTGGTGAGGGCGGCGGTGGCGACGGCGAGCAGGGACCGTCGGCGGCTTCTGCGCATGGTGGAGGAACCTCCGTGGGCGGGTGGGGAGGCCGGTGAGTGCGATGTGAAAGCGCTTTCCTGGCGCACCGTAACCTTCGCGGTCATGCCTGTCAATGAATGTCGGGCGCGCTCGTTCCGCCTTCCGTCAGGGCCCCGTCGGCGCGCCTGTGCCGGGCGGCCCTGGCAGCGCGGATCCGTGGCTATGTCACCCTGGGCCGGCGCGTGCCACTCCAAAGCGGTCAGGGTCCGGTCGGCGCCGCTTTCCGTCATCAGTCGATTGCGGCAATCACGACGGTTCCGCGTGCAGCGGGCCCGCCGATCGCTACTCTTCCATCCATCGAAGTTCGTCCGGATGTCAGGTGGTGCGACGTGGGGGAGGCCGGCCGTGAGGAGCTCCTCCGGTTCGTCGAGGAGCTGCGGCGGTTGCGACAGCTGGCCGGCGGGCCGTCGCTGAACATGCTGGTCGCCGCCGCGCAGGACCGACAGCCGCTGGCCCGGTCCACCCTCAGCGACAAGCTCAACGCCAAGTCGTTGCCCGACTGGGACTTCGTCGTCGCGTACGTCGGCGCCTGCGTCGCCCACGCCGAGCGGACCGGCGTCCGGTTGCCGCCGGAGGCGACCGACCTGGCCCGCTGGGACGCCGCGCACTGGCGGTTGCTGCGGGCGGCCGACGCCGCGCGGCCCGGGGAACGGCTCGGCGCGGCGGCCCGGGCCGAGCTGGGCCGGGCCGCGGCGGCCGAGCGGACGGTGGACCCCACCGCGCGACGCCGCCCGGTGGCGGGGGAGTGGGTGATGCCCCGGCAGCTTCCGCCGGCGGCGCGGCACTTCGTGGGGCGGACGGCTCAGCTCGCCGCCCTGGCCGATCTGTCGGCCGACCCGGTCGCGCCGGGGACGGTGCTGATCTCGGCGATCGGCGGGACGGCCGGGGTCGGCAAGACCTCCCTGGCCCTGCACTGGGCGCACCAGGTGGCGGGCCGCTACCCGGACGGGCAGCTCTACGTCAACCTGCGCGGATTCGACCCGGATGCGCCGATGGGCCCGGCCGAGGCGCTGGGCGGCTTCCTGGAGGCGCTGGCGGTGCCGCCGGCCCGGATCCCGGCCGGGCTCGACGCGCAGGCGGCGCTCTTCCGCAGCCTGCTGGCGGACCGGCGGATGCTCCTGTTGCTGGACAACGCCCGCGACGCCGAGCAGGTCAGGCCGCTGCTGCCCGGCGCGCCGGGCAGCCTGGTGGTGGTGACCAGCCGGCACCAGCTCCCGGGCCTGGTGGCCGTGGAGGGTGCCCACCCCCTCGCCCTGGGGCTGCTGTCCCCGGCGGAGGCCCGCGAGCTGTTGTCCCGGCGACTCGGAGTGCAGCGGGTGGCCCGCGAGCCGGCCGCGGTGCGGCGGATCGTGGCCGCGTCGTCGGGTCTGCCGCTCGCGCTGGCCGTCGTGGCCGCGCGGGCCGCCACCCACCCGGAGTTTCCCCTGGCCCGGCTCGCCGACGAGCTGGACGACACGCGGGGCGGCCTCGACGGGTTCTGCGCCGGAGAGACCGACACCGACGTCCGGGCGGTCCTGTCCTGGTCCTACCGCCGCCTGGACCCGGCGGCGGCGAGACTGTTCCGGCTGCTCGGGCTGCACCCCGGCCCGGATCTCTCCGGTGCCGCCGCGGCCAGCCTCGTGGCGGTCACCGAGGCCGAGGCGCGTCGGCCGCTGGCGGCCCTCACCCGGGCGAACCTGCTCACCGAGCATGCCCCGGGCCGGTACGCCCTGCACGACCTGCTGCGCGCCTACGCGGTCGAGCTGACCCAAGCCGTCGACGACGAGGCCGAACGCCGCGCCGCGTTGGGCCGGATGGTCGCGCACTACCTGCGCACCGCGCACGCCGCGGACCTGTTGCTGCACCGGCACCGTGACCCCATCGACCTGCCGGCGGCGTGCCCCGGCGTGGTGACGCCGGACCTGCGCGACAAGGCGGCGGCGTGGACGTGGCTCGCCGCCGAGCACCGCACCCTGCTCGCCGCGATCGCCCTGGCCGCGCGCAGCGGCTTCGGCACCCACGCCTGGCAGCTCGCGTGGAGCATCAACACCTACCTCGACCGGCTGGGCGCCTGGCAGGACCAGGCCACCGCGCAGCGGCTGGCGCTGCGCGCGGCCGTCGAGGTGGGCGACCGCAACGGCCAGGCCCTGGCCCATCGCAACCGCGCCGTGGCGTGCCTGCGGCTGGGCGAGTACGACGACGCCCGCGCGCACCTGGAACAGGCCCTCAGCCTGCACGACGCGCTCGTCGACCACGTCGGGTGCGCCCGTACCCACCTCAACCTCGGCATCCTGGCCGAACGGCAGGGGCTCCACCAGCGGGCCCTGGCGCACGCCCAGCGAGCCTTCGACCTGTTCGAGGCCGCTGGTCACGGCTCCGGTCAGGCCAACGCGCTCAACAACATCGGCTGGTACCACATCCAACTCGGCGACCACCGGCGTGCGCTCGACTGCTGCCGGCAGGCCCTCGTCCTGCAGCAGCGCACCGGCAACCGCTACTGGGAGGCACACACCTGGGACAGCCTCGGCTGCGCCCACCACCACCTCGGCGACCTGGCGGAGGCCGTCGACTGTTACGAACGCGCGCTCACGCTCTGGCGGGAGGCCGGCGAACGCTACTTCGAGGCCGCCACGCTGACGCACCTCGGCGACACCCGGCACGCCGCCGGTGCCCCGGGCTCCGCCCGCGCAGCCTGGGGCCGGGCGCTCGACATCCTCGATCAGCTCGATCATCCCGACGCCGAACACGTCCGGGCCAAGCTCGACCCTGACACCGGCGGCGTCCGCTGACCCGACGTCGCTCGTTCGCGCGAGCGGGGACCGGCGCGACGAGACGGGCTTCCGTAGGGCGCCCTCCGCCGGGTCGGCCTGCCCTCCTGTGGCTCCTAGGGAGCTGCCCCGTTTGTGCTACCGGCGCGCGCAGGGGTGCCGCGGTGCGGGGTGCAGCGCGCGCAGGGGTGCCGCGGTGCGGGGTGCAGCGCGCGCAGGGTGCGGGGTGCGGGGTGCGGGGTGGGAGCGTAGACGGGGCAGCTCCCTAGGAGCCGAAGGGCATGTCCCTGGTGAGGCGGAGCCGCCAGCAGCGGTCAGGTCGTCGCGCGGGTCCCGTCGCACCGGTGTCGTCCATGCGCCGGCATCGATCATCAGCGCCGGACACCCCGCGACATTGCCGAGGTCCTGCGGCGTGTACCGCGACGGTGCGAACGGCCTCGCCCCGCCCGGCGCGACCGTCGCCGCAGCCTGGCAGTCCGCCCTGCCCGGAGTCGTCTTCGTCGGCACTGACGGCGGGCTGAACTCCGTGTGGCGCACCACCGCCGGCACCTGGACGACGGTGCTGGCCGGGCCGGCCGGCGTGGCGGCGGCGGGCGGCGGGGTCGCCGCGACCTCCACTGCGGGCATGGAGGCGTACTACGCCGGGCTGGACGGGCGGCTCTGGCAGGTGAGGTTCGCAAGCGGCGGGTTGCCCGACCCGTGGGCGCCGACGGCCGTCTCGGGGGCGGGCCTGGTGCCGGCCGGCGCGCGCCTCGCGGCGGCGCGGTTCGTCAACGGCCCGTCGAGCGTGTTCCTCGCCGGTGCCGATGGCTCGATCCGGGTGGTCACCGACAGACCGGCAGCTGGGTGGAGTCGGCGACCACGCCGCCCGGGGTGGCCCGGCCGGGCAGCCCGCTGGCCCTCGCCGCCGCCTCCGCCCCCGCCGTGGTACGGCGACACGTTCACCCTTCCGACGGTCAACCCGATCCAGTACGCCACCGAGGTCGCCGTCACCCTCTACCGGTAGTGAAGCGAACCGTAAGCGCGATCCGGCAGGGTGTCGGTGTCACCACGAGCGCCACCGACACAGGAGCCCCCGATGCGCAAGCTGATCAACTCGACCTACGTCACCCTCGACGGCGTCATCGAGAACCCCATGTGGACCATGCCGTACTTCGACGACGAGGCCAGCGCCTTCGCCGGGGCGCAGACCGACGCCGCCGACGCGGTGCTGATGGGCCGCGTCACGTACGACGGCATGTCCGTCGCCTGGCCGGCCCAAGACGAGAGCGACCCGACCACGGGCGCGGCCTACTTCAACAACGTCCGCAAGTATGTCGCCTCGACCACGCTGACCGACCCCACCTGGAACAACACCCGGGTGCTCGCCGGCGACCTGGTGGAGGGGGTCCGCAAGCTCAAGGCCCAGGAGGGCAAGGACATCATCCAGTACGGCTTCGGCTCGGTCACCGCGCAGCTGGTCACGGCGGGACTGGTGGACGAGGTGCGGTTCTGGATCCACCCTGTTCTCGCCGGTGGCGCCAGCATGTCGGCGCCCCTGGAGGACTTCAAGGCGTCGTTCGAGCTGATCGACGCCAAGGTCATGAAGAGCGGCGTGGTCATCGCCTCGTACCGGCCGGGGCCGGTCGGGTGACGGCCGCACCGGCCTGGGCCCGGGCCTCACCCGGGCCGAGCCGCCCGCCCTCGGCGAACAGCGCGTCGAAGCGTTCCCGCCCGAGCGCGGCGACCAGCCGCCCGGTCACCCGGTCGGTTTCGTCGCGCTCCGCGGGCGCGGCCGGGGCCTGCGCGGCCAGCCGGGCAGCGGCGGCGGCACCCAGCAGTCGGGAGGCGACCTCGGGCGGCCCCGCCGCCGACGCCATCCCCTCCAGGGCGGCGGCGGCATCCCGCGGTGACCCCATCGCCTGCGCGACGTCGAACGCCTCCAGGTGCAGGGGCAGCCCGGCGGCCGGGTCACCGCCCTGCTCGGCGGCGAAGCCGAGCTCGACGAGGACCATCGGCAGGTAGAGCGCGGGCCGCGTCTCGCGGCGGCCCCGCTCGGCGACGCGTGTCAGGTGGCCGGTGGCCACGTCGAGCTCGCCCGCGCGGCGGGCGGCGATGCCGAGGCTGGTCTCCGCGAAGACCATCGCGGCCGGGGCGTCCTGCTCCACCGCCAGCCCGTACGCGCGCCCGGCCAGCTCCCGGGCGCGCCCGTGGTCGCGGGTCTGCACCGCGAGCCAGGCCAGCTTGCTGCCCACCTCCGGCCACAGGGACAGCTCCTCGGCCCAGCGCAACCCCTCCCGGTGCAGGGCGGCGGCGCGCTCGTGCTCGCCGCGCATCTCGGCCAGGCCGCCCACCCAGTCGGTGGCCTGCAACCGGCCCCACCGGTCGCCGATCGCGGCGAACAGCACCGCGCTGCGGCTCCCGGCGGGCAACAGCTCCGCCGCCAGCGCCAGCTCGCTGCGGTCGATCAGCGCGTGCGCGACGAACCACGCTGCCCGGCCGTCGACCCGGCCGGCCAGCGCGGCGTGGACCTCGCCCGGCACGATCGGTTCGCCCTGCAACAGCGCGAAGCCGACCACGGCGCGCTCTCCGGCATCGGCACCTCGTTCGGCGTGATCCTGCCGCTGCTGTCGAGGACCTGGCGGGGTGGCCCCGCCTGGTCGCCAGGATGAAGGTCCTCGACGCGCGCCTGCCGCAGTGGACGCCCGCGCAGATCCACGCGCTGGCCGCCCCCACCATGATCGTGCTGGGCGATGCGGACATCGTCCGTCCGGAGCACGCCGTGGAGATGTTTTGGCTGCTCGGCGGCGGGGTGGCCGGCGACCTGGCCGGCCTGCCGGCTGGCGATCCTGCCCGGCACCACCCACAGCACGGTCCCGCAGCGCGCCGAGTGGCTCGCCCCGATGATCGACGAGTTCCTGGACGAGGTCTGACCGTTCCCACCGGGCGCGTGGAGCGGGCTGCGCCGGCGACAGCGTCACCGGCGCGGCCCGCTCATGATCCGCGGGCGGGACCTAGCTGTTGGCGACGAGCCGCCAACGGTTGTCGGCGCTGCCGTTGTCCGAGTCCTGCACGGCCTGCGCGCCCTGGGCGGTGGAGCCGTTGAGGATGCCGAGCAGCTTGCCGCTGTGGACGTTGCGGATCTTGTAGGTGCCGTCGCCCTGGTTCAGCAGGGTCCAGAGGTGGTCGGCGGTGCCGTTGTCCCCCCACTGTAGGACGCGGGCGTTGTCGGCGGTGGACATGTTCTCGACGCCGAGGACCTTGCCGCTGTTGACGTTGCGGAACTTGACGTTGCTGCCCTCGGTCACGACGACCCAGTTGTGGTCGGCGGTGCCGGTGTCGCCCCACTGGATGGCGAGTCCGCCGTCGGCGGTGGACATGTTCTGGACACCGAGGACCAGGCCGCTGCCGACGTTGACCAGCTTGTGGGTGGTGGTGCCGGTGCCGCCGTTGACGCTCCAGTAGACGGTGTAGTTGTAGCCGTGCGCGTCCTGGAACGGCGCGAGGTTGACCGTGGCGCCGTTCGCGGTGGCGGTGAACGCGAGCGAGCTGGTGCTGGTGCGGGTGACCGACGAGCCGTTGAGCGACGGCAGGGCGTTCAGGGTGGTGTTGCCGTAGTTGCCGGCCAGCACCAGCGGGCCGTAGGTGACCGCGGCGACGGCGGCGTTGTCGTTGGCGGGCGAGAGCACGACCCGCATCGGCAGCCGTACGGTGACGGTGTCGCCCGCGGCCCAGGTGCGGGTGACCGTGGCGTAGCTGCCGGGCGTGGTCGCCACGCTCTGCGTCGCGCCGTTGACGGCGATCGTCGCGCCGGTGGCCCAGGCCGGGATGCGTACCCGGATGCTCCACGACCCGCTCATCGTGCCGGACAGGGTGAGGGTGGTGGTGTCGCCGACCGGGTAGTTGGTGCTCTGGGTGACCGTGATGCCGCGCTGGGACCAGTTCAGCGTCGACGGCGCGAACAGGTTCACGGTGAGCGTGGTGCCGTTGTGGAAGTAGATCGAGTCCATCAACCTGGTGTTGATCTCGATGCCGGTGCCCTGGCAGCACCAGAACGAGTTGTAGTCGGTGCTCCACGTGCCGCCGCCCCAGGCCGGTCCCACGCCCCGGCGCCCGCCCGGCTTGAGCGGGGTGAAGTACGTGACGTGGCCGTGGCCGTCGGCCGGGTTCTGGGCGCCGATGACGTGGTTGGCCAGGGCGCGCTCGTAGTAGTCGAAGTAGGCCGCCCGGTTCGGGTCGGTCAGCCACAGCTCCCGGGTCAGCTTCAGCATGTTGACCGTGTTGCAGTGCTCGCAGGTGTCGTTGGCGAGATAGCCGGCGATCGCGTTGGGTGGGCGGAAGTGCTCGGCCTGACTGTTGCCGCCGATGACGTAGGTGTGCGCGTTCACGGTCATGTTCCACGCGTTGCTGGCGATGTCGCGGTACCGGGTGGTGCCGGTCGCCTTGAACTCGCGCGCCGCGCCGATCCACTTGGGCACCTGGGTGTTGGCGTGCAGCCCGTTGAGCTGATCGGAGTTGCTGGCGAGCGGGTTGAACACGGCGGCGTGGTCGAACCGCTGGGCGACGGTCAGCCAGCGGCCGTCGCCGGTGTGCTGGTAGAGGTCGGCGAGCGCCTCGTTCATGCCGCCGAACTCGGTGCCCAGCATGGCCTGCATCTGGCTGGAGCTCAGCCGGGCGGTGCGGGTGTCGACCCAGCCGGCCAGCGCCAGCAGCACGGTGCGGGCCTGGGTGTTGCCGATGTAGCGCCAGACGTCCAGCAGCCCGATCAGGGTCTTGTGGATGCAGTAGTAGGGCACGTTGCCGTTGGACAGCGTGCGTGCCTCCAGCGCCGCGAAGTCCGACTCGGGGAACCCGGACAGGTAGCCCGCGGTGAACCCGGCCGCACCGTTGTTCGCCTGGCACTTGGCCAGCTCGGCGACCATGTAGTTCGCCTTGTCGCGGCAGGTGGTGTCGCCGAGAACCGCGTACGCCTGGGCCCAGGCGGTCAGGAAGTGCCCCTGCATGTGGGTGCGGAACGGGAACGACGGCGCGTCCCAGCCCCCGTTGGACGCGGCGCCGTTGGTGGACAGCCGGTGGTTGGCGCGGAAGTTGTACAGCAGCCGGTCGACATCGACGAACCGCAGGTAGCTCAGCGTCCGGTTCTGGTTGTCCAGCCAGCGGCCGGCGGTCAGCCGCACCTGGCCCAGCTCGAACGGGTACGCCGAGACGCCGGTGTCCGGCCGCGCCGGCGGGACCACCAGCGCCGCGGCGGCCGGTCGTGAGCCGGCGAACGGGGTGCCGGCTGCGGAGACGACCGCGGTCGCGCCGGCGGCCTGCAACAGGCGTCGCCGGTCGATGGACGGGGACATCGGACCTCCAAGGGGTGTGGGCCGGGGACGGAAACTGCGGCCCGAGGACAGGTTGCGGAGCCCGGGACGCCGCCGGGCCCGGCCGAGACAAGTCGCGTTAACGTTCACATATGATGACTGACATGTTACGTTCGGAGCCCGAACTGATTCAAGATGGTGATTCTATCGAGGTTCTTACGATCAGGAGGCGGACGCGTTTGCACCGGTGAACCGCCACCTCGCCGGCTGTGACCGATGGCGTCGACTGGTTCGGGGCAGACCACTGCAAGACTCGCGGCCGGCAGGCCGAAATGTTATCGCTATCAACCGAGGGTTGAGGGGCGTCGACGCGGCGCGGCCGGCTTCATGGTCACACGGGTGGCGGCGCTACGCTGCTGCGGGTGATCAGCGTCGGGGACACGGTCTGCCGCAGCGTGCGGTCGGCACCGGATTCGATCTGCGTCAGCAGCAGGGCGAGGCTGGCCTTCGCCACGGTGTCGAAGTCCGGGCGGACGGTGGTCAGCGGCGGGATGAAGTAGGCCGCGTCGGGCACGTCGTCGAAGCCGACGACGCTGACCTCTTCCGGCACCCGTCGGCCGTGCTCGTGCAGCGCGTGCAGCACGCCCAGGGCGAGATCGTCGTTGGCGGTGAAGATCGCGGTCACCCCCGGCGTCCGCGCCAGCATCTGCCCGCAGCGGTAACCCGACGCCGCCGACCAGTCCGCCTGCAACACGGGAGGCGCCTCCGCCCCCGCCACCCGCAACGTCTCCCGCCACCCCGCGATCCGGCCGGCGCTGTCGAACCAGTCGCCCGGGCCCGAGACGTGCCAGACGGTCCGGTGGCCCGCGTCGAGGAGATGCTGGGTGGCCAGCCGGCCACCCTCCACCTGGTCGATGGTGACCAGCGGTTCCGGCCGGCGGGGGTCACCGTCGACGGTGACGAGCGGGATGTCGGTGGGCAGGCAGTCCAGCGCCTCGCCGGCGGACTCCACGGGCGCGATCACCACGATCCCGGCGACCCGGTGCGCCAGGTGCCGTTCGACGACGGCCGTGATGGAGTCGCGGTCCAGGTTGCGTACGCTGCCCACGCTGACGGCGAAGCCCGCCTCGGCCGCGGCGAGTTCGAAGGCCGAGAGCAGGGACGCCGGGCCGTAGAGCGTGGTGTTGAGCGCCACCACGCCCAGGACCTGTGACCGCCCGGTGACCAGCGCGCGGGCCGCGCGGTTCGGGCGGTAGCCGAGCTGGCTGATCGCGGCCTGCACCCGCAGCCGGGTCTGCTCCCGGACATTGGGGTGCCCGTTGAGGACGCGCGACACGGTCTGGTGCGACACCCCGGCGAGGCGGGCCACGTCTCTCATCGCAGGACCGCGCGCGGTCATCCCACCCACCTCTCCGTCCGCCCTCGCGACCCGTCGGCACCCGGATGGTCGAGCCCGGCGCTTCACCGGACAGCGGCCTTGAGGTAAACGGACATACGCCGTGGACAACGCTGAATCAGCGAGAGTCTACGCGGCGGTGGCCTCGGCGGGGCTGGAGAAACCAGCCGGGCTGCGGCCCTGGGCCGTGATATTCGTCATCACGGATCGCGGGCGGCGCGGAACCGGCGGCGGGTGGTGGTCTGCGGCGACACCTTCCTTCTTCGCCGTGTCGCCGGTGGTCGACGGCGCGTCGGGCGTGGGACGGGAATGCATCGATCAAGTCGGATGCTACCGAAGTCAGTCGATGACGACAAGGAGAGGCTTCCGAGGGGCCACCGGGTGTCGATCAGCGGGCCCTGGGGGCGGCGGTGCTGTCCCGCACGACGAGCGTGGTCGCCAGCTCGACGCGGGTCCGGGCGAGGCGTTGGTTCGCGGCCAGGGCGATCACCATGCGGGCCGGCCGCCTCCATCTCGGTCAGCGGCTGCTCCACCGACGTCATCGCCGGGCCACACAGCCTGGTGTACGGGATGTCGTCGAAGCCCACGACGCTGAGGTCCCGGGGAATGCGCCGGCCGGCCAGACGGGCCGCCTCGTAGACCCCAGGGCCTGCAGGTCGTTGCCGCACAGCACGGCAGTCGGGGCCGGGGCGAGCCGCTGGGCAGCTCCTCGATCTCGCCACGCGCGCGCCGCCCAGGCCCGGGATCGTCCGACATGGAGCCGGATTGGGCCATGGTGGCTCCACGGCTCCACGGCTCCACAAGGCCGGCGGGGCGACAAAAGCGGCGGGCGGGGCGACAGGGCCTTGAACATCCGCACCCACCGATGTTAGAAAGTGTGCGGCGATGTTCCCCTCTTATCGTTCCTGTTGATCCTTGTTTCGTGCTGTGCCGAGCCCGGGAGCCGACCATGCCAGACGCCCGACCACGCCCGCCCGACCACGCCCGCCCGGCCGCGCCCGCCCGCTCCGGTCCCGGCTCCTGCGCGCCGCCCTCGGGCTCGCGCTCGCCGCCGGGGCGCTCGTCGGGCCGACCGGCGCATCCGCCACCGCGGTCCCCGCCGCCGCAGCGGTGCTCCCGGACCCGCCGCCGCACACCCTGCCCGTCCCGGCGGTCGACCCGGCGGGCGGGCCGAAGACCGCCGCCGACGTCTACCGCTACCTGGAGGACCCGCAGCTGACGGGCGAGGGGCAGCAGCCGCCGCACGCCGACCTGAGGCCGTACCCGGACGTGCGCGCCGCCGTGGCCGACGTGACCGAGCATGCCGCCCGCAACAGCGAGGTGCGCTCCCTCAACGGCCAGTGGCGGCTGCGGATCTACGACCGCCCCGACGACGTGCCGGCCGGCTTCCCCGCCGCCACGTTCGACGAACGGGCCTTCCCGAAGGCGCAGGTGCCGCACACCTGGCAGTCGGACTTCATCGACCATCCGATGTTCCGCAACGTCGCCGAGGAGATCTGGCCCGACGACCCGCCCCGGGTGCCGCGCGACGTCAACCCGACCGGCGCCTACCTGCGCACCTTCGACCTGCCCGCCGACTGGTCCGGCGACCAGGTCGTGCTCCGCTTCGAGGGCGTCACCAGCGGCTACTTCGTGTGGGTCAACGGCGGATACGTCGGCTACGACCAGGGCGGCTATACGCCAGCGGAGTTCGACGTGACCGCGCGGCTCAAGCCCGGCCGCAACCGGATCGCCGTGCAGGTGCACCGGTGGGGCTCCGGCTCCTACCTGGAGGACGTCGACCAGTGGCGCTACAGCGGGATCTTCCGCGACGTGACGCTGCGCCGCACCGGAGCGAGCTGGCTGCGCGACGCGTACGTCACCACCGACCTGGACACCGACTACCGCGACGCCACCCTCTCCGCCCGGGTGGACGTGGCCCGCTCGGCACGGGGCGCGACCGGCCGGCACACCGTACGCGGCAGGCTGCTGGATGCCCACGGGCGGACGGTGACCACCCTGACCGGGGCGCTCGACCTGGCCACGGACGCCACCGGCGGCCGGGTCACCCTGACCGGCGCGGTCACCGACCCGGCCAAGTGGAGCGCCGAGGAGCCCACCCTCTACACGCTCGCCCTGGAGCTGCTCGGCCCCGACGGCCGGGCCCTGCACACCACCGCCCAGCCGGTCGGCTTCCGCGAGGTCGAGGTCCGCGACCGGCAGGTGCTCGTCAACGGGCGGCGGATCCTGGTCAAGGGCACCAACCGGGCCGAGACCGACCCGGACACCGGCCGGCACCAGAGCCGCGAGCGGCAACGTGCCGACGTGTTCGCCATGAAGCGGCTGCACCTCAACGCCGTGCGCACCTCGCACTACCCGTCGGACCCGTACCTCTACGACCTGGCCGACCGGCACGGGCTGTGGGTCGCCGACGAGATCGACATCGAGACCCACGCCCACGAGAACTGCCCCACCGACTGCCTGGCCGACCGGCCGGAGTGGGCCGCCGCCTTCGCCGACCGGTTCGCCGCGATGGTCGCCCGGGACAAGAACCACCCCAGCGTCATCATGTGGGACACGGGCAACGAGGCGGGCCTCGGCTCGGCGCACCACGCCATGGCCGCCTGGGCCGACGCCAACGAGCCGACCCGGCTGCTCTACCACCAGTCCAACAACCCCGACGGCGACGCGCCCTTCGCCGACGTGTCCGGGCCGCGCTACCCGACCCCCGCCCGGCTGGAGGCCAAGGCGGTCGGCGGCACCAAACCGCAGATCATGGGGGAGTACGCGCACGCCATGGGCAACGGGCTGGGCAACTTCGACCAGTTCTGGGCGTTGGCCCGCCGCTACCCGCAGATCCAGGGCGGATTCGTCTGGGACTGGGCGGAGCAGAACCTGGGCCAGCCGCTGGTGTTCACCCCGGACTCCTCGCCAGGGCGGGTCCAGACCTTCCTGGTCGGCAAGCCCGAGCCGGCACCCGGGCGGCCCGGGCGCGGCCAGGCCGTCGCCCTGTCCAGCCTGGACGACTTCGTCGACGTGTTCCGCGACCGTAGCCTCGACGTCGCCGGCTCCGCGCTCACCCTGGACGCCTGGGTCAAGCCGGGACAGTGGGCCGGCAGCCTGCCCGTCGTGACCAAGGGCCAGGCGTACGGGATCGAGATGCGCGACGAGGACACCCTGGAGTTCGCCGTCGACGCCGGGGGCAGCCGCGCCACGGTCACCGCCGACGTGCCCGCCGACTGGTACGACGCCTGGCACCGGGTCACCGGCGTCTACGACGGCGCGACGCTGCGCCTGCTCGTCGACGGCCGGGAGGCCGGCAGCACCGCGCGCACCGGCGCGATCGACCCCGGCCTGTGGGAGGTCAACGTCGGCCGCAACGCGGAGACCCAGCGGGACAACGACTGGGGCCGCCGCCTCGGCCGAGGGCTCGTCGACGACGTGCGGATCTACCCGACCGCACTGTCGGCCGCCGACCTGGCCGCCGATCCCGTCCACCGGGCGGTCCTCGCGCTCGACTTCGACACCTTCGACCGCGACGGCGACTTCCTCAGCCTGGGCCGCAGCCTCTCCGGCACCGACGGGCTGGTCGGCTCCGACCGCTACCTCCAGCCGGAGACCGCCGAGCTGGCCTGGGCGCAGGCGCCGATCCGGTTCACCGCCGTCGACGCGGCGGCCGGCAAGATCCGCGTGCACAACGAGCAGCAGGCCGGGACGCACCGGGTGCGGCTGCGCTGGGCGCAGACGGAGGTCGACCGGACCCTGCGCTCCGGCAGCCGGACGTTGACCCTGGCCCCCGGCCAGAGCGTCGAGGTCGACCTCGGGGCCGCGCCGGCCAACCCGCACGACCGGCAGCGGTCGCTCATCCTCACCGCCGCGAGCACCCGGGACACGGCGTGGGCGAAGGCCGGTTGGGTCCTCGGGCAGGACCAGTTCTCCCTCGGCGGCGCCGTCGTGCCCGGGGTGCTGCCCGGCCCGCCGCCGACCGGGCCGGCGCCCCGGGCCCGCCGCGACGGCGACGTGCTGACCGTCTCCGGCGACGGCTGGCGGTACCGCCTCGACGCCGCCACCGGGCAGCTCACCTCCATGACCGCCGACGGCCGCGAGCTGCTGCGCGCCGCCGGGCAGCTCGACGTGTACCGCCCGCCGACCAGCAACGAGACCTACGACTGGGGCACCGCCGACCGGGAAATCTGGCACGAGCTGGGCCTGGACCGGCTGCGCACCGAGGTGACCGGGTTCGACACGTCCACGTCTGGCGGCGAGATGGTCGTCCGGGTGACGTCCACGTCGGCCGGGCCGGGCACCGGGGAGCTGCTGTCGTTCGCGCAGACCCGCACCTACCGCATCGACGCGCGGGGCACCGTCAGCCTCAGTCACGACGTGGTGCCCGCCGGCTCCCGGATCGGCTCCCTGCCGTACCTGCCCCGGGTGGGCGTGGCGATCCAGGTCCCCGCCGGGCTCGACCGGTTCGCCTGGTACGGGCGCGGCCCGCACGAGACGTACAACGACCGGCGCAGCGGGGCGCTGATGGGCGTGTGGCGCAGCACCGTCGACGAGGAGTACGTGCGCTACTCCCGCCCCCAGGCGTACGGCAACCACACCGACGCGGCGTGGGCGACGCTCAGCGACGGCCGCCGTTCGGGGCTGCTCGTCGGCGGCGACCTCGACGTCAGCGTCACCCCGTACGACGACCTGGACCGGGCCGAGTACGACCACCAGCTGCCGTTGGTGCGCAACGACGGCTGGGTGACCCTGCACGCCGCGGCCGGCGAGAGCGGAATGGGGGAAACCCCCAACTCGGTGCTGCCCCCGTTCGCGGTCTCCGCGACCGAGGCGCACCACCAGGAACTCGTGCTGCGCCCGCTCACCGTCGCGGAGGTGCGCGCCGGCGGGGTCGTCGACTCGCGGGCCCCCGCCCCGTGCCCGCCCGCCGTGGCGGCGACCACGGACGGGCAGCTCACGCCCGGCACCGCCGAGCCCGTCGAGGTGACGGTGACCGCGCGCTGCGCCGCCGGCCTGCGCGACGTCACCGCCACCCTCGCCGCCCCGCCGGGCTGGACCGTCACGCCGAGCACCGCCGACCTCGGCACGGTCGCGGCCGGCGCGCCGGAGACGGCGACGTTCGAGGTGACCGCGCCGCCCGGCACGGACCTCGGGTCGTACGACCTGACGGCCACCGTCACCGCGACCTCGTCGGCCGGCTTCCGCAGCTCGGTGACCGCGCCGGCCACCGTGCGCACGCCGCTGCCACCCGACCAGGTGTGGCTGAGCGACCAGCCGTGGCGGGCCGAGTCCAACGGCTGGGGCCCGGTAGAGAAGGACCGCAGCAACGGCGAGCAGGCCGGCGGCGACGGCGGCCCGCTGCGCATCGGCGGCGTCACCTACGACAAGGGGCTGGGCGTCCACGCGCCCTCGGTGGTCTCGCTGGACCTGGCCGGCCGCTGCACGTCGTTCCGCTCCGACGTCGGGGTCGACGACGAGACCGGCAACAACGGGTCCGTGGCGTTCGAGGTGTGGGTCGACGGGGTGCGCAAGGTGCAGACGCCGGTGCTCACCGGTTCCGCCGGGGCGCAGCGGCTCGCCGTGGACGTCACCGGCGGCCGGCGCCTCGAACTGCGGGTCACCGACGGCGGCAACGGGGTCGGCAACGACCACGGTGACTGGGCGGCGGCCCGCCTGGCCTGCGCCGGCTGAGCCGGGCGAGGGGCGGGAGGCAACTCCCGCTCCTCGCCGGGCTGAAGGCGGCTCACGTGCCTCGCCGGCGGGCGCGGTCGGTCAGGCGGGGCTGCGGACGAACGTCTCCTCGCTCCACGCCCCGCCGTCGGACTCCAGGCGCACCGTCAGCCGGTCGTCGGCGCAGCGGTACGTGCCGGTGCTCTCCTCCGCCACGGTGGTCGTGCCCACCTCACGGTCGTCGACTCGCAGCACCACCTCGTCGCCAGCGGTGACCTGGTCGTACTGGCGGTACCGCCCGTCGCTGGCCGACCAGCGGTAGGTCACCACGCCCCGGTGCACATACCACACGGTGTGCCCGTCGAGCGTGCCCTGGGCGGCGGACAGGTCGTACAGATCGGTCGCCGTGCCGTCGGCCCGGTAGGCGGTGGCGAAGCCGCCCTCCGGTCCGCTGGTGAGGTCGACGGTGCTGTCGTGGGTGAGGCCGGCCAGCCCGCCGAGCAGTGAGTCGGCCGGGACCGGCAGGTGGTACCGGCCGGCGGTGAGCCGCCACACCCCGACCAGGCAGGGATCCCGGCTCACGGTCGTCGTGGCCGCCGGGCGGGACACCACCAGCGCGGCCGTGCCGGCGCAGGCGAGCAGAACGGCGATCCCGGCCGCCGTCCAGCGCCGGCGGCGCGCGGGGCCGGCCAGCCCGGCGGCGAGGACGGCTCCGACGGCGGCGGCGCTCGCCGCCGC
>NZ_JBHUVA010000026.1:0-59267 GCF_042670805.1 Micromonospora sp. NPDC057141
GCCACGGTCGGTGCGCCGGCCAGCGCGGCGCCCGCCACCGGCGACATCCTGTCCGCCGGCAGCGCCACGGCCGTCAAGGACAGCTACATCGTGGTGCTGAAGGACAGCGCCGTCGGCGGCCGGGCCGGCACCCGGGCCGCCGCCGTCGCGAACTCGGCCGGCACGCTCGCCAGCCGGTACGGCGCCACCGTCGGCCACGTCTACGGCGAGGCGCTCAACGGCTTCGAGGTCCGGCTGTCAGAGCGGGCCGCCAAGCGGCTGGCCGCCGACCCGGCCGTGGCGTACGTCGAGCAGAACCAGACGATGACGACCACCGCGACCCAGACCAACCCGCCGTGGGGCCTGGACCGGATCGACCAGGCCGCCCTCCCGCTGTCGGGCACCTACAGCTACACCAGCACCGGCTCGGGCATCACCGTGTACATCATCGACACGGGCATCCGGACCACCCACAGCCAGTTCGGCGGGCGGGCCGTCGACGGCTACGACGCGGTCGACAACGCCCTGCCGGCCGCCGACTGCAACGGCCACGGCACGCACGTCGCCGGCACCGTCGGCGGTTCGACCTACGGCGTGGCCAAGAACGCCCGGCTGGTGGCCGTGCGGGTGCTCAACTGCGCCGGCAGCGGCACCACCGCGGGCGTCATCGCCGGCATCAACTGGGTGACCTCCAACCACCAGGCCGGCCAGCCGGCGGTGGCGAACATGAGCCTCGGCGGCGGCCTCAACACCTCCCTGAACTCCGCCGTGGCCGCCTCGATCGCCGACGGCGTCACCTACGCGGTGGCCGCCGGCAACTCCAACGCCAACGCCTGCAACTACTCCCCGGCCGCCGTGCCCACGGCGATCACCGTCGGCGCGACCCAGAGCAACGGCGCCCGGGCGTCCTACTCGAACTACGGCACCTGCGTGGACATCTTCGCGCCGGGCTCGAGCGTGCTGTCGGCCTGGTACACCAGCGACACGGCCACCAACACCATCAGCGGCACCTCGATGGCCTCCCCGCACGTGGCCGGCGCCGCCGCCCGCGTGCTGCAGAACAACCCGTCGTGGACCCCGGCCCAGGTCGCGTCGTACCTGGTCTCCACCGCCACCACCGGCACGGTGACCAGCCCCGGCACCGGCTCGCCGAACCGCCTGCTCTACCTCTCCCCCACCAGCTGACCTGACGACCAGCCGCCGGCCCCGGGGTCACCGCCCCGGGGCCGGCGCGTCGGAAAGGACCGCACATGATCGTTCCTGGCACCCGACGCCGGCGGTCGCTGGCGGCCGCCCTCGGCGTCGGCCTCGCCCTGGGCGCGGGCCTGGTCGCCGCGTCGCCGGCCGCCGCGGCCACCGGACAGATCCGGCACGCCGGCGGCGGCACCGCCGTGCCGGACAGCTACCTCGTGCTGCTGGACGACCGGGCCACCGCCGGGTCGGCCGCGTCGGTCGCCGCCACCGCCGACCGCCTCGCCGGCAGGTTCGGCGGCGTACGCGGCCACGTCTACCACGCCGCCGTACGCGGCTTCGAGATCCGCCTGCCCGAGCGGGCCGCCCGCCGGCTGGCCGCCGACCCGGCCGTGGCGTACGTCGAGCAGAACCACGTGACGGCGCTGGCGGCCGGCGTCCAGCTCAACCCGCCGTCGTGGGGGCTGGACCGCATCGACCAGCGCACGCTGCCGCTCGACGGCCGGTACGCCTACCCGAACACCGCGCCGAACGTGCACGCCTACGTCCTCGACACCGGCATCCGCGCCACCCACGCCGACTTCGGCGGCTCCGTCACCGGCGGGTACGACGCCGTCGACGGGGCGCTGCCGGCCGACGACTGCAACGGCCACGGCACCCACCTCGCCGGCACCGTCGGCGGCCAGCTGCACGGGGTGGCCAAGGACGTCCGGCTGGTGCCGGTGCGGGTGCTCAACTGCACCGGCAGCGGCACCTGGTCCCAGGTCATCGCCGGCATCGAGTGGGTCACCCGGTACGCGGTGAAGCCCGCCGTGGCCGTCATGGGCCTCGGCGGCAGCGCCAGCAGTGCCGTGGACGCCGCGCTGACGGCCTCCATCAACTCCGGCGTCACGTACACGGTGCCCTCGGGCAGCTCGGCCAGCAGCGCCTGCAACTACTCGCCCGCGCGGGTGCCCGCGGCGCTCACCGTCTCCGGCACCGTCTCCACCGACGCGAGGATGAGCTCGGCCAACTACGGCACCTGCGTGGACATCTTCGCCCCCGGCGGCGGCATCACCTCGACCTGGCACACCGGCGACACCGCCACCGCCACGGTCAGCGGCAGCCCGATGGCCGCCGCGCACGTCGCCGGCTGCGCCGCCCTCGTGCTCTCCGACCATCCCACCTGGACCCCGGCGCAGGTGGCGGCGCACCTCGCCGCCACCGCCACCGCCGGTGTCGTCGGCAACCCCGGCACCGGCTCGCCGAACCGGCTCCTCTACTGCGGGCCCTGATCCACTACCGCCCCTGACGCCCCGGCGACCGGGACGGACCGCCTGCCGCCCGCCCCGGCGACCGGGACGGGCGGCGGCCACCCGGGTCAGCGCCGCAGCACGGTGACCGCGTCGGCGCCGCCGACCAGGTCCAGGTCCAGCCGGTCGGTGGCGGTCTCCCAGCCCGGGGTGGTGATGACCGCGCCGCCGGCCACGCCGACGCGGCGGTCGGCGTGCACCGTGACCGAGCCGGCGCCCCGGACCGCCCGCACCCGCACCGGCCGCAGGTCCGGCACGGAGACCGTGAGCTGGTTGACCCCGGCGGTCAGCCGCACGGCCAGGCTGCCGTCCCCGGCGGGCAGCCGCAGCTCCGTGCGGTCGGTGCCCCCGGCCAGGTCCACGCCGAGCAGCCGGCCGGCGCGCAGGTCGAGCAGCTGGGTGCTCGCGCCGCCACCCATCACCAGCCGCCAGGCCACCCGCGAACTGAGCCGGATCTGCACCGCCCCGGGCCCCGCCCGGCCGGTCGGCGCCAGGTGCAGCGCGACGCCCTCGGCGGTGCGCACCGGGCGCGGGACGCTGTCGCCGTCCGCCGGGGTGCTGATCCGGTAGAGGTCCGCGCCGAGGTCGGCGATGCGCAGCTCGACGGCGGTGGTGCCGGTGACCAGCTCGAACGCGGCCCGGGCCCGCCCGCCCAGGGGCGCGGTGACGGTGTGGGGGACGCCGCCGCCTGCCGCCGGATCGCCTGCCGCCGGGCCGCCGCCGCCCACCGCCGGCGCCGGCCCGGTCCCGGCCGCGCGCAGGCCGGGGGGACCCGAGGCGAGTGCGAGCGCGCCGGCCGCGAGCAGGGCCAGGATCACCCCGACTCCGACGATGCCGACGACGGGCCGACGACGGGGGGCCACCCGGCGGTCGGGTTCGACGTCGATCACCGGGCCGGCGAAGAAGCCCGGCCCACCGTACGCGTCGGCCCGGTGCGTGTCACCGATGTCGACGCCGACGTGGGGATCGGGCTCCACGACGACGCCGGTGACGACGCGCGGCCGGTGACCGTCGATGTCGGACGGTGCGGGACGCGTCTCGGGTACGGACATGCGCTGACCTCTCTCCCCAGTAAACGGCACGGGGGAGTACGGATCCGAGGCCCGGATCGATCGACGCTCGGCGCCGCGTCCTGATCCTCGCCACCGGACGGCCGCTTCTCGCCACCGGACGGCCGGGCCGCCGCCGGCGTACCGGCGGCGGCCCGGGTCGGGTCGGGTCAGTAGCGCGACCACTTCTGGTTGGCCGCGCCCGTGCAGTCCCAGAGCTGGAGCTTGCCGCCGTTGGCCGGGTTCTGGTCGCGGACGTCGACGCAGCGGCTGGCGCTGAGGTTCACCAGGTCGCCGCCGGCGTTGAGGGTGAACCGCTGGACCGGGTTGCCGTTGCAGGTGACGAGGTTGACCTCGGTGCCGTTCGCGGTGCCGGCCCAGGCCGGGTCCATGCACTTGCCCATCGCCCGCACCGTGCCGTCGGAGGCGAACGTCCAGGCCTGGGCGGCGGTGCTGTTGCAGTCCCAGATCTGCAGCTTGGCCCCGTCGACCGGGTCGGCGCCGGGGATGTCGATGCACCGCCCGCTCTGCGCGCCGCGCAGCCGGGTGGTGCCGGCCGGCGGGTTGCCGCCGGAGGTGTAGCCGGAGACCCGGACGTAGTCGACCAGCATCTGCTGGGGGAACTGGGTGGTGGCGTCGGGGTAGCCCGGCCAGGTGCCGCCCACCGCCACATTGAGGATCATGAAGAACGGGTGGTCGAACACCCAGCGGTTGCCGCCGAGCCGGCTCGGGTCGACGCGGTGGTACTCGACGCCGTCGAGGTACCACACGATCGAGTTGGGCTCCCAGTCCACCCGGTAGGTGTGGAAGGCGTCGGCGAGCGGGGAGCCGATGGTGCGACTGTTGGTGATGCCGCCGCCACCGGAGTAGCCCGGGCCGTGGATGGTGCCGTACACGGTGTTCGGCTCGCGGCCGATGTTCTCCATGATGTCGATCTCGCCCGCGTTCGGCCAGCCGACACTGCCCATGTCGTTGCCGAGCATCCAGAACGCCGGCCAGATGCCCTGGCCCCGGGGGATCTTGATCCGGGCCTCGAACCGGCCGTACGCCTGGGTGAACGTCGCGGCGGTCAGCAGCCGGGCGGAGGTGTACTCGCACCGGCCGTAGTGGCACTGGTAGTTGGCCGGGTTCTCCTTGCGGGCGGTGATCACCAGGTTGCCCTGGCCGTCGTGCACGGCGTTGCTCGTGCTGTTCGTGTAGTACTGCCGCTCGTTGTTGCCCCAGCCGCTGCCGCCGATGTCGAACCGCCACCGGTTCTGGTCGACGGGCGTGCCGGCCGGCGCGTTGAACTCGTCCTGCCAGGTGATCGGGCCGATGGCCGCCGCGGCGGGTTCGGCGTGGCCGGGCAGGACGAGGGCCACGGTGGAGGCGACGAGCGCGGCGGCGGCGAGGGCGAGCGCCCGGGGGACGGATCGGAGTCTGGTCACTGGGTCTCCTCGGTGGACGGTCCGGACGACCACGCCGGGTGCGGCGGGCCGGTCGGCGACGGCATGCAGAGAGCGCCCTCTCTAGCGAAGTCTGTCGATGCGCACCCTTTCCGTCAAGGCTGTTGCCGGTTCCGGAGGGTCACCGGGGAAACCCGAGGCGTCGCCCCGGCGGACCGGCTGCCGGCGGGACCCGTAGAGTCTCGCCGTGATCGAGATCGGCGCGCGGATCGACCTGTCCCACCCCACCGACCGGGTCTGGCGCGCGTTGACGGACCCGGCGCTGCTGGCCCGCTGGTACACCGAGGTCGAGCCCGCCCCGGCCAGCCGGGACGACTGCTGCTCTACACGGCGGGGCTGCCCGGCTTCGACGCCGCTGTCGACGCGGAGGTGGCCGAGCAACGGGAGCCGGAAGCGATCGTCCTGCGCTGCCAGGAGGCCGGCCGGCGCACCCTGCTGAGCTGCGACGTCACCCCCACCGCCGAGGGCTGCCGGCTGGCGGTCCGGGAAAGCCTCGAACACGGCGGCTGGCCCGTCGAGCAACGCGTGCGCCGCGAGCAGTTCTACCAGCAGGCGCTGACCGGGCGGCTGCCCGCCATCCTCGACTGGCTCGCCTTCCAACAGGTCGACCTGCTCCGCGACCAGGGCCCGCCGACGGCCGAGATGCCGATCGTCGGGGCGCTCGGCGGCACGCCGCCGCCGGCCCGCCGCCGACGCACCGCGCTGGTCGTGGCGCTCGGCGGTGGCGTGCTGGTCACCGGGCTGACGGCCTGGGTCCTGCTGCCGTCGAGCCCGGACCACGCCGCCGCCCCCGACCCGGCGACCGTCCCGCCCGTCGCGACCACCGCCGCCACCAGCGGTCCACCCCGGGCCACCCCGTCCGCGCGGCCCACCCGCGGCGCCACCCGCAGCAGCGCCCGCCCGAGCCGCTCCGCCTCGCCCACGCCGTCGCGGACGCTCACCCCGTCCCCGTCACGGGCACCCCTGACCGCCCGGTACGCGACCGTGGCGACCCGGCTCTTCGGCTACACCGGCGAGGTGGTGATCGACAACCCGGCCGGCGCGGCGGCCCGCGACTGGACGGTGGTGCTCACCCTGCCCTCCGGCAGCACGATCGGCGACGTCGACGGCGGCGACTGGCGGCAGGACGGCCGCTCCGTCACGATCACCGGCCCGGCGGTGCCGGCGGGCGGATCGCAGACGGTCCGGTTCGACGTCCGCGACGCCGACCCGTTCGTCAAGGCGCCCGAGGCGTGCGCGGTGGCCGACACCCCGTGCGCCGGCCTGTGAACACGGCGGGGCGCCCGTTCCCCGTGGAGACGGACGCCCGGCTCGTCGCGGGTCAGTACTTGTAGATGATGCCCGGCAGGATCTTCTCCGCCAGGCGGATGTCGGTGAACCACTCCCGGCACGGTGACTCCAGCGAACCGGTGTAGTGGTCGCCACCGCCCCCGCCGCCGCCGCTGTGGATGCCCTTGGCCACGATCTTGCCCGCCGAGTTGATCGTGAAGATCGGGCCGCCGGAGTCACCGGGAGCCGTGCAGTGGCCGTGTTTGGTGCCCTTGGTCATGTTCCGGGCGACCGTACCGTCGTCGTACCGGACGGTGGTCCCGGTCGCGACGACCTTCCAGTTGCAGATGGAGCCCTTGGTGCTGCCACCGGTGCAGTACTTGTCGCCGATCTTCGGCGAACGCGAGGCCGGACCGGCCACGGGGCGGTTGGTGCTGGAGGTCGGCCCGCCGGTCCACATGTGCGCCGCCATCCCGAAGCCACTGTTCATCTTCACCAACGACAGGTCGCCGCTGTAGTAACCCGCACCGTTGATCTTCACGGAGCCGGTGGAGTTGTTCCAGTTGTCGTCGATCACCTTGCCGACGGCCGAGGAGTACCGGTCCATGTAGACGTTCTGGCTGGCGGTGGTGCAGTGGCCCGCGGTGACGAAGTACCGCTCGCCCTGGTGGGTCCAGCCGAACCCGATGGTGCAGCCGTCCGGGCCCATCTTCGCCCCGCCGTAGAACGGGCTCGTGTCGTTGTGCCGGGCCTGCGACGCGCCGGCGGTCTCCCCCGGCGTGAGTCGCAGCGCCACCATGTCGGCGGCGTACCGGGTGGCGAGGGCGGCCCGCATCCCCTCGGTCACGGCGGACGCCTCGACCACGACCCGGTTACGGGGCGCGTCGACGTACGCGGAGTACATCGACGCCTGGCCGACCAGCCCGGCCGTGAGCACCTCGTCGCGGACGGCGGAGAGTCGGCTGAGGCTGTACTTCGCCGCCGGCGTCGCCGGGTAGTAGAGCGTGGGAATGGCCTGCGCGGCGACCGCCCCGCCGCGCGTGGCGGCGGAGGTGGCCGTCGCCTCCTTGTCGGCGGCCTCCCCGGGCACCGTCTCGTCGACGCCCGACTCGTCGGGCAGGTCCGGGATCGGGATGGCCGCGGCAGCGTACGGCACGGCTGTGACGTCGCCGGTGGACACCACCGGCGCGCTCACCCGGGCGGTGCCGGGGTCGTAGAACGGCGGCGCGAGCGCGTCGGGCCTGCCCTCCGCCCGAGCCTCGGCCGTCTCCAGGGCGGCAGCCTCCCGCGCCGGCAACTCGATGGCCGTGTCGGCGGGTTCCCCGGTGAAGACGGCGACCGCCGTCGCCGTCGCCGGGACGTCGCCGGTGACCGCCGTGTCGGCGGACGCCGGCGTCGGCGCGACCACCACCGCGCCGGTGACCAGCAGCCCCAGCGCGACGATCCGGGCCCCACCGGTGGTCAGACGTGACCTCATGCAGTTCCTTCCGCAGACGGGTCCACCGCGGACCCGAAGGCGGTCAGACTGCGGGGCGGCGCCTGCCACCGGCCAGCCATTCTCCTGCCATGCCCGGCTGCCGGCCCGCCGGACGGATCACCGGAAGGGGCGGCCCCGGCCCAGGGCGTCGGCGTACCCAGCTCGAGGTGCCGGCCCAGGTCGACGCGATGATCGACCTGCACCTGGAGCTCACCGGCTGACCACGCACCGGCCGGGCCGGCACGCCCGGGTCAGCGGGAGTAGTGCTCGACGACGAGTTGTTCGTCGCAGATCACCGGCACCTCGACCCGCCGGGGCGGCCGGGTGAGCCGGGCGGCGAGGCCGGCCAGGTCGACGTCGAGATACGGCGCGGGCCGTTGCGGGGCGTGCGCTCCCCCGGCCGCGAGCAGGAACGGCGCCTTGCCCCGGCTGCGTTCGGCCACCGCGATCTCGTCGCCGGGGCGCAGCCGCGCCGACGGGCGGTCCACCCGCCGGCCGTTGACCGTCAGGTGCTGGTGGGTGACGAGCTGCCGAGCCTGGTAGATGGTGCGGGCGAACCCCGCGCGCAGCACGAGCGCGTCGAGCCGGGTCTCCAGGTCGACCACGAGTTCCTCACCGGTCTTGCCCGGCCGGCGCACCGCCCGGTCGAACGCCCGCCGCAGCTGCCCCTCCCGCAGGTCGTACTGCGCCTTGAGGCGCTGCTTCTCCAGTAGACGGACCTTGTAGTCGCTGTCCCTGGTCCGGGCCCGGCCGTGGTCTCCGGGCGGGAACGGGCGGCGCTCCAGGTACCGCACGCACTTGGGGGTCAGGGCGATGCCGAGCCGACGCGACCGCTTGGCCTTGGGGCGGGACTGATTCATCATCTGCCTCTCAGATAAGGTAAGGCTAACCTAATAGGAGGTGCAGATGTCGGGCAACATCCCCCCGGCCGCCGTCGCGGTGGCTGTCGGCACACCGGCAGAGCGGCTGCGTACCCTGCTCGTGGCCGCCGACTCGGTGACACTGCTGACCTCGACGCACCGGGCCGACCTCACCGGCCGGCACCGCGTGGGCCCCGACGGCCGGGTACGCGTCGAGCTGCCGGCCGACTCCGGCGCGGCCCACCACCTGGCCCGGGAGGGGGGACGTCCCCGCCGTCGTCCACGTGGTGGACCTCGCCCCGATCCCGATGCCCGACCGGGTACGCGGCCAGGCGACCCTCACCGGCTGGCTGACCGTCGAGGGCCTGCGGGGCCGGCGGACCGACCTCGTCGCGGCGCTGCACCTCGCCACGGCCGGGATCACCGACACCGGCGGCACCACCCCGATCGACCCGGACGCCTTCGCCACGGCCCGCCCCGATCCGCTCGCCCCGGCCGAGGCGGAGCTGCTGCGCCGCCTCGACGCCGATCCACGCACCATGGAGCAGCTCGCCGGGCTGGTCCCCACGCGGCTGCGGCAGGACGGTACCCGCGTCCGCCTGCTGCGGCTGGACCGCGCCGGCATCGTCCTGCGGGTGCAGGCCCCCGCGATGGCCACCGCGCGCGCTCGCGACGTACGGCTGTCCTTCGCCCGGCCGCTGCGCGACCCGGACCAGCTCGGCGCGCGCCTCGACGCACTGCTCGGCCGGCCCCCGCGAAGCAGGTCCCGCACCGGGCGCTGACCCGACACCGGGCCCAGCCCGGCCGGCCGGTGGCGGGCGTCGGTCATGCTCGAAGGGTGATTCGCTTTCTGCTGAACGTGTTGTGGCTCGTCTTCGGCGGCGGGATCGTGCTGGCTGTCGGGTACGGGATCGCGGCGCTGATCTGCTTCGTGCTGGTCGTCACGATCCCGTTCGGCGTCGCGTCGCTGCGCCTGGCCGGCTATTCGCTGTGGCCCTTCGGCCGGACCGTGGTGCCGAAGCCGGGCGCGGGCGTCGCTTCCGGGCTGGCCAACGTGCTGTGGGTGGTGCTGGCGGGCTGGTGGCTGGCGCTGTCCCACGTCGTCGCCGGCGTCGCCCTCTGCGTCACGATCGTCGGCATCCCGTTCGGGATCGCCAACTTCAAGCTCGTCCCCACCGCGTTCTGGCCCCTGGGGCGGGAGGTCGTCGACGCGCCGTGACCGGGGCCACGGAGCCCGCGATGGTCAGGGGCGGTAGCGGTAGCCCATGCCCGGCTCGGTGATCAGGTGCCGGGGCCGGGCGGGGTCGTCCTCCAGCTTGCGCCGCAGTTGAGCCATGTACTGGCGCAGGTAGTTGGTCTCGTTCTGGTATTCCGGCCCCCACACGTCGTGCAGCAGTTGCCGCTGGCTGACCAGCTTGCCGGGGTGGCGCAGCAGCTTGTCGAGCACGGCCCACTGGGTGGGGGTGAGCCGGACCGGTGCGCCGTCGTCGCGGGTGACGGTGCGGTCGACCAGATCGACGGTGTGCCGCCCCACCCGGGGGGCCGGGGTCGCGCCGTCCGCCGAGGGCGCGGCGAGGCGGCGGGTGACGGCGCGGATGCGGGCGAGCAGCTCGTCGATGCCGAAGGGTTTGGTGACGTAGTCGTCGGCGCCGGCGTCGAGGGCGGCGACCTTGTCCTCGCTGCCGGCCCGGCCCGACAACACGATGATCGGCACGCTCGTCCACCCGCGCAGGCCCCGGATCACCTCGACGCCGTCGAGGTCGGGCAGCCCGAGGTCGAGCACCACCAGGTCCGGCGGGTGGGCGGCGGCGGCCTTCAGCGCGACCGTGCCGGTCTCGGCCACCCGCACGTCGTAGCCGCGGGCGCGCAGGTTGATGCGCAGGGCGCGCAAAATCTGCGGTTCGTCGTCGACGACGAGGATGCGGCTCATTCCTGCGGCCCCTCCTGCTCCCGCTGCGCGTCCGACTCGTGCCGCCCTTCCGCCGCCGGCGGGCCGGCCCGGCCCGGCGGGCCGGCGGCGGGCAGGCGCAGCACCATGGTCAGCCCTCCGCCGGGAGTGGTCTCGGGGGTGATGGTGCCACCCATGGCCTCGACGAGGCCACGGGACAGGGCGAGGCCGAGGCCCACCCCGGTCTGGTTGTCCCGGTCGCCGAGGCGCTGGAACGGGAGGAAGACGTGCTCCCACTGGTCGGCGGGGATGCCGGGACCGGTGTCGACCACCCGCAGCTCCACCTGGCCGGCGTGGGCACTGGCGGCGACGGTGGGCGGCCGGCCGGGCGGGCTGTGCCGCAGGGCGTTGGCGACGACGTTGACCAGCACGCGTTCCAGCAACCCGGGGTCGGCCGACGCGGCGGGCAGGTCCGCGGGAATGTCGGTGGTGACGTCGGCGGCGGCCGGACCGAGTTCGTCCAGGGCGCGGGGCACCACGTCCTCCAGCCCGATCGCCGTGGCGGTGACGCCGAGCGCGCCGGCCTGCAACCGGCTCATGTCCAGCAGGTTCGCCACCAGGCGACCCAACCGGTCGAGGGACTCGTCGGCGGTGGCGAGCAACTCCTCGCGATCGTCGGCGTCGAACTCGACGTCGTGGCTGCGCAGGCTGCTTACCGCCGCCTTCGCCGAGGCCAGCGGCGTACGCAGGTCGTGGCTGACGGCGGCGAGCAGCGCGGTGCGCATCCGGTCGGCCTCCGCGAGAGGCCCGGCTGCGGCGGCCGCAACGGCGAGGCGTTCCTGACGCAGCGCGACGGCGGCCTGGGCGGCGAACGCCTCGACGACGCGCCGGTCGGCGGCCTCCAGCCGCCGGCCGGACAGCACGACGGTGAGCCGGTCGTCGACGGGCACGGCCGTCTCCCCGGCGTCGGGGCTGCCGGCCGGAGCGTCCCCGACGCTGGCCACCACCCGCCAGGCGGCCCGGTCGCGGGCCAGGTCGGGGCGGCCCCGTGCCTCGGAGACCAACTCCAGGACACTGACCGCGCGCAGCGCGAACGTCTCCCGCAGCCGGTCCAGCAGGGCCGGCAGCGGACGCTCGCCGCGCAGCACGCCGCCGGCCACGGTGGCGAGGGTCTGCGCGTCGGCGGAGGCCCGGGCGGCCTCCCGGGTGCGCCGGGCGGCCACGTCGACGACCCAGCTGACCGCGACGGCGACGCCGACGAAGACGCCCAGCGCCAACAGGTTGTCGGCCTCGGCGATGGTCAGCGTGCGAAACGGCGGGGTGAAGAACCAGTTGAGCAGCAGCGATCCGCCGAGGGCGGCGACCAGCGCCGGCCAGAGGCCACCGACCAGGGCCACCCCCACGACCCCGGCGAGGAACAGCAGGATGTCGTTGGTGAGGGTGAGGTCGGGCAGGGTCAGCAGCGCCAGGGTGAGCGCCGGCATACCGAGCACCGCGAGGGCGAAGCCGAGTAGCCGGCGCCGCCGCGACAGGGCGGCCGGCGTGGCGACCGCCCGCCGGCCGCGCCCGGCCTCGGGGTGGGTTACCAGGTGCACGTCGATCGGCCCGGACAGGGCGGTGGTGGTGACGCCGACGCCCCGGGAGAACAGCTGGGCGAGCCGGCCCCGGCGGCTCGCGCCGAGCACGAGCTGGGTGGCGTTGACGCCCCGGGCGAAGTCGAGCAGCGCCGCCGGGACGTCCGCGCCGAGCACCTGATGGTAGGTGCCGCCGAGGCCCTCGACGAGGACCCGCTGGCGGGCCAGCCGGGCGGGATCGGCGCCGGCCAGGCCGTCGCTGCGGGCGACGTGCACGGCCAGCAGGTCGGCGCCCCGGCCCCGGGCGGCGATCCGGGCGGCTCGGCGGATCAGCGTGTCCCCCTCCGGCCCGCCGGTCAGGGCCACGACGACGCGTTCGCGGGCCTCCCAGGTGTCGGAGATGCCCTGCTGGGCGCGGTACGCGCCGAGCTGGTCGTCGACGGTGCCGGCGAGCCAGAGCAGGGCCAGCTCGCGCAGCGCGGTGAGGTTGCCGACGCGGAAGTAGTTGCCGAGGGCGGCGTCGATCCGGTCGGGACCGTAGATGTTGCCGTGGGCCATCCTCCGGCGCAGCGCCTCCGGGGTCATGTCGACGAGTTCGACCTGCTCGGCGGCGCGCACGACGGCGTCGGGGACGGTCTCGCGCTGGGTGGTGCCGGTGATCCGGGCGACGACGTCGTTGAGCGACTCGAGGTGCTGGACGTTGACGGTGGACAGCACGCTGATGCCGGCGTCGAGCAGCTCCCGCACGTCCTGCCAGCGCTTGCCGTGCCGGGAGCCGGGCACATTGGTGTGGGCAAGCTCGTCGACGACGACGACCTCGGGGCGGCGGGCCAGCACCGCGTCGAGGTCCAGCTCGGTGAGCTCCACGCCCCGGTGGGTGAGGGTACACCGGGGCACCAGTTCGAGGTCGCCGATCATGGCGGCGGTGTGCGGGCGGCCGTGGGTCTCGACCAGCCCGATCACCACGTCGGTGCCGCGCGCGGCCCGCCGCTGGGCCTCCTCGAGCATCGCGTACGTCTTGCCGACGCCGGGCGCGGCACCGAGGTAGACGCGCAGCTCCCCTCTGGGCACTGTGGGGGCCTCCTTCCGTGGGTCGGCGTCGTCCGGGGGCGGGTGTCGGCGGGCCGTGCCGCGGCGGGCCGTGGGTGGTCCGTGGGTGGTCCGCCCCGGCCAGGGTTCACCGAGCGGGGAGCCGCTGGTCGAGGGCGAGGTTCAGCTCCAGCACGTTGACGCCGGGCTCCCCCAGGAAGCCCAGCACCCGTCCGGTGGTGTGCTCGGCCACCAGCCGCCGCACCGCAGCCGGGTCCGCGCCACGCTCCCGGGCCACCCGGGCGACCTGGAGTTCGGCGTACGCGGGGCTGATGTGCGGGTCGAGGCCGCTGCCACCGGCGGTGACCGCGTCGGCGGGCACGGCCGGGTCGGCCGGGGCGTCGCCGCGCACGGGGACGATCACCGCCCCGGCGGCGACGTAGTCCTCGCCGGGCCGCGCCAGCTCCACCGCGACGCCCTGCCAGGCCGCCACGAACGGGGTGGCGGGTGCGGTCTGGTTGACGCTGACGACCCTGGTGACCGGGCCGGTGAACCCGTCGCGATGGAACACGCCGAGGACGGCGCCGACCCCGTCGGCGGTGCAGTAGGGTCGCCGCCCGTCCACCCCGTTCAGCGCGCCGACGGCCCGGCTGCGGGCGCAGACCTGGGTGAGCAGGCTCGGGGACGACCCGGCGGGGTCGGCGGACAGGGTGTCGACGACGCTCTCCGGGCCGAGGTTGCTCGCCGCCGTGGAGGTGGGATCGTAGCCGTCTCCGGCCGCCGAGGGGCGGGACTGGAAGTAGCGCGGGACGGGGTCGCCGTCGGCGTCGGTGAACGCCTGGCCGATGAGCGCGCTGCCGACGGTGCGGCCGTCGGCGGTGACGAGCGAGCCGCCGGCGCGGGCGTCGAGGCCGGGCAGCCGGCCGGCGGCGACCAAGGCGAGCGGGTACGCGAGGCCGAGCAGGGCGGTGAAGACGAGCAGGGCGCGCAGGGCGGCCAGGTGTTGGGCGAGCCAGGTGGGTAGACGCATCACGAGATCCCCGGGACGAACTGGACGAGCAGGTCGATGAGCTTGATGCCGACGAACGGCACGACGATGCCGCCGAGGCCGTAGACCAGCAGGTTGCGGCGCAGCAGTGTCGCCGCCGCCGCCGGCCGGTACCGCACGCCGCGCAGGGCCAGTGGGATGAGCGCGACGATGACGATCGCGTTGAAGACGACGGCCGAGAGGATCGCGGACTCCGGGCTGGCCAGCCGCATGACGTTCAGCGTGTCCAGGCCCGGGTAGATGCCGGCGAACATGGCCGGGATGATCGCGAAGTACTTCGCGATGTCGTTGGCGATGGAGAAGGTGGTCAGGGCGCCCCGGGTGATGAGGAGTTGCTTGCCGATCTCGACGATCTCGATGAGCTTGGTCGGGTCGGAGTCGAGGTCGACCATGTTGCCGGCCTCCTTCGCCGCCGACGTGCCGGTGTTCATGGCCACCCCGACGTCGGCCTGGGCGAGGGCGGGTGCGTCGTTGGTGCCGTCGCCCGTCATCGCGACCAGCCGGCCGCCCTCCTGCTCCCGCTTGATCAGGTGGAGCTTGTCCTCCGGCGTGGCCTCGGCGAGGAAGTCGTCGACGCCGGCCTCGTCGGCGATCGCCTTCGCGGTGCGCGGGTTGTCGCCCGTGATCATGACGGTGCGGATGCCCATCCGGCGCATCTCGTCGAAGCGTTCCCGCATGCCCGACTTGACCACGTCCTTGAGGTGGATCACGCCGAGCGCCCGCGCCGGTTCGCCCTGGACGTGCTCGGCCACCACGAGCGGGGTGCCGCCGAGCCCGCTGATCTCGTCGACCACCTGGCCGACCTGCTCGGTGGGGTGGCCGCCGTGCTCACGGACCCACTTCATCACGGCTGCCGCCGCGCCCTTGCGGACCCGCCGGGCGGGGCCGGTGGCGTCGCCGTCCGGGGCCAGGTCGACGCCGCTCATCCGGGTCTGGGCGGTGAACGGCACGAACGTGGCGTGCGGCACGAAGCCCGGTTCCCGCTCCCGCAGCCCGAAGTCGTTCTTGGCGAGGACGACCACGGACCGGCCCTCGGGGGTTTCGTCGGCGAGGCTGGACAGTTGGGCCGCGTCGGCCAGCTCGGCGGCGGTGACCCCCTCGACGGGCAGGAACTCGGCCGCCTGCCGGTTGCCGAGGGTGATGGTGCCGGTCTTGTCCAGCAGCAGGGTGTTCACGTCACCGGCGGCCTCGACGGCCCGGCCGCTCATGGCCAGCACGTTGCGCTGCACCAGGCGGTCCATGCCGGCGATGCCGATCGCCGAGAGCAACGCGCCGATGGTGGTGGGAATGAGGCAGACCAGCAGCGCCACCAGGACCACGCCGCTGACGCCGGCGTCGGTGATCGCGCCGGTGTCCGGTGCCGCGCCCTGGTAGCCCTTCGAGAAGATGGCGAGGGGCTGGAGCGTGACCACGGCCAGCAGGAAGACGACGGTGAGCGCGGCGAGCAGGATGTTGAGCGCGATCTCGTTCGGCGTCTTCTGCCGGTTCGCGCCCTCGACCAGGGCGATCATCCGGTCGATGAAGCTCTCCCCCGGCCGCTGGGTGATCCGCACGACGATCTGGTCGGAGAGCACCCTGGTGCCACCGGTGACGGCGCTGCGGTCGCCACCGGACTCCCGGATGACGGGGGCGGACTCGCCGGTGATGGCCGACTCGTCGACGCTGGCGATGCCCTCGACGACGTCCCCGTCGCCGGGGATGATCCCGCCGGCGGAGACGAGCACGACGTCGCCCTGCCGCAGTTCGGGGGCGGGTACCGCCTCGTCCCGGTAGGCGTTGGCGGGCGCGCCCGGGGTCCAGCCGACCAGCCGGGTGGCGATGGTCTCCTGCTTGGCCCGGCGCAGGGTGGCGGCCTGTGCCTTACCGCGCCCCTCGGCGACCGCCTCGGCGAGGTTGGCGAAGACGACGGTGAGCCAGAGCCAGCCGGTGATGGCCCAGGCGAAGACCGAGGGGTCGGTCGCGGCGAGAACGGTGGTGAAGGCCGCGCCGATCTCCACGATCAGCATCACCGGGTTGCGCCACAGGGTGCGCGGGTCGAGCTTGCGCAGCGCGTCCGGCAGGGCGGCCAGGAGCTGCCCCGGGTCGAGCAGGCCGCCGCCGGCCGGGTTGCCCCGGGTGGCGGGCGTGCCGGCTGTCCCCGCGTCGGCGGTGCCGTGCGGTGCCGGCGTGGACGTGGTCATGTCCTTCTCTCTCATGGTGGTCACAGCCCCTCGGCGAGGGGGCCGAGCGCGAGCGCGGGCAGGAAGGTCAGCGCGACCAGGATCACCGTGACGCCGACGACCATCCCGACGAACAACGGCCGGTGGGTCGGCAGGGTCCCCCCGGTGGCGGGGGTGGGCGGCTGGCGGGCCAGGGAGCCGGCCAGTGCGAGCACGAAGATGATCGGCAGGAACCGGCCCAGCAACATGCACAAGCCCAGGGCGGTGTTCCACCACGGCGTGCCGACCGTGATGCCGGCGAACGCGGAGCCGTTGTTGTTGCTCGCCGAGGTGAACGCGTACAGCACCTCGGACAGGCCGTGCGGGCCGGCGTTCAGGGCCGTGGAGTTGTTACCGGTGGCGGACGCCGCCGCCGTCCCGGCCAGCACCAGCGCCGGGGTGACCAGGAAGTACAGCGACGCGAGCTTGATCTCCCGCGCGCCGATCTTCTTGCCCACGTACTCCGGGGTCCGGCCGACCATCAGGCCGGCCACGAAGACGGTGATCACCGCGAGGACCAGCATGCCGTAGAGGCCGGAGCCGACACCGCCGGGAGCCACCTCGCCGAGCATCATGTTGACCAGCGGCATCATCCCGCCCAGGGCGGTGTACGAGTCGTGGAACGAGTTCACCGCGCCGGTGGAGGTGAGCGTCGTCGCCGCGGCGAAGGTCGCCGAGTCCGACACCCCGAAGCGCACCTCCTTGCCCTCCAGCGCGGCCCCGACCGCCTGGGGCACCGTGCCGTGGCCGGCCAGCTCGAAGACGTTGGTCAGGGCGACGCTCGCCACCGCCAGGATCGCCATGACCGCGGCGATGGCGTATCCCTGCCGGTTCTGGCCGACCATCCGGCCGAACACCCGGGGCAGGCTGAACGGGATCGCCAGGAGCAGGAATATCTCCAGCCAGTTCGTCCAGGCCGTCGGGTTCTCGAACGGGTGGGCGCTGTTGACGTTGTAGAAGCCGCCGCCGTTGGTGCCCAGTTCCTTGATCACCTCCTGGCTGGCCACGGGCCCGCCGGTGATCGTCTGGACTGCGCCGGTGAGCGTGGTGACGTCGGTGCCTGCGGACAGGTTCTGCACCACGCCGCCGAGCATCAGCACGAGCGCCCCGAGCACCGAGACGGGCAGCAGGACCCGCAGCGCGATCCGGGTCAGGTCGACCCAGAAGTTGCCCAGTTCGCCCGTACGACCGCGGGCGAACCCGCGGACCAGGGCGACCGCGACGGCGATGCCGACGGCGGCGGAGACGAAGTTCTGCACCGCCAGCCCGGCCATCTGCACCAGGTGTCCCATGGTCGACTCGCCCGAGTACCACTGCCAGTTCGTGTTGGTCACGAACGACACCGCGGTGTTCCACGCCCCGTGCGGCACCACCGGGGCGAAGCCGAGGGACAGCCACAGGTGGTTCTGCACGCGCTGGAACGCGTACAGGAACAGGATCGACACCGCGGAGAAGGCCAGCACCGCGCGGGCGTACACGCCCCAGCTCTGCCCGGCCGCCGGGTCGACCCCGACCAGACGGTAGACGACCTGCTCGACGCGGGCGTGCCGGGTGCCCGCCACCACGCGGTACAGGTAGTCGCCGAACGGCTTGTGGACGGCGACCAGGGCCGCCACGAGCGAGAGTGCGAACAGCACACCGGCTGTCGTCGTGGTCATCAGAACCGCTCCGGGAACAGCAGGGCGATCACCAGGAACACGCCCAGGCCGATCGCCAGCACCAAGCCGACGGCGTTGACGGCGCTCACAGCTTCTCCACGCCCCTCACCACGAGGGCGAGCGCCGCGAACAGCGCCACCGTCACCAGCACGTACCCCAGGTCGGACACGGTCGTTTCCTCCTACCGGACACGGTTGTCGCGACCGTCTTCCGGTCGCGCCGGACAAACACAACCCCCGTCGGCGGCATCCGGCCAGGGCCATAACGCGACCATGACGGCGGCGGGCCGTTTCTTGACGCCGTTTTGACGCAGCGCACCACTTTCGTGATCGCGGTCACCCGTCGGCGGGGCTGCGCGCCGGTCGCGCGCCGGGAAGGCCCGGGAGGCGGCTTCTCGTAACCCGACTATTGACCGGATTTCATCCGCCGGCAATACTCCCCCGTGTTAGCGCTCACATTCAGGGCCGTCCAACCGGGGCGCGGCGCGTCGGGCCCGGCCCCGGCATGCCGGGGCGGTGCCGATGTCCAGGAGGCACACATGTTCCGACCACACCCACTGCTCGGCCTCGCGGCGGCCGCGCTGGTGGCCGCCACCGTCGCCACCGCCGCGCCCGGCCTGGCCAGGACGCCGGCACCCGAGCCCGAATACACCATCACCGTCGACCCGGCCGCGGCCGGCACCCCGATCAGCGACTCCATGTACGGGGTGTTCTTCGAGGACATCAACTTCGCCGCCGACGGCGGGCTCCACGCCGAGCTGGTCCGCAACCGCTCCTTCGAGTTCCTCCCGGCCGACAACCCGTCCTACACCCCGCTGACCGGGTGGACGCCCACCGCCGACGGCGGCGCCGGCACCGCGTCCGCGGCGGACGACGCCGCCCGGCTGCACGAGCGCAACCGCACCTACCTGCGCCTCGACCTCGCCAACACCGGCGGCGGCCGGTACGGCGTGACGAACGCCGGCTACACCACCGGGATCGCGGTGCGCGCCGGCCGCGCGTACGACTTCTCGGTCTGGGCCCGCACCGACGCCGCCGCCGGTACCCCGCTGACGGTGACCCTGCACGACGCCGCCGGCCAGCCCCTCGCCGCGTCCCTGGCCCGCACCGTGCGCGGCGACGGCTGGACGAAGTACACCGGGACGCTGCGGGCGACCCGCACCACCGACGCGGGCCGGCTGTCGGTGCGCGCGGGCGGCACCGGCGTCCTGCGGCTGGACATGGTCTCGCTGTTCCCCCGCGACACCTTCCGCAACCGGCCGAACGGCCTGCGCCGCGACCTCGCCGAGAAGATCGCGGCGCTGAAGCCGGGCTTCGTCCGGTTCCCCGGTGGCTGCCTGGTCAACACCGGCAGCATGTACGGCTACGACGCCGCCTCGAACTGGCCGCGGGCCCGCTCCTACCAGTGGAAGGACACCGTCGGCCCGGTCGAGACCCGCGCCACCAACGCCAACTTCTGGGGCTACAACCAGTCCTACGGCCTGGGCTACTACGAGTACTTCCAGTTCTCGGAGGACATCGGGGCGATGCCGCTGCCCGTCGTCCCCGCCCTGGTCACCGGCTGCGGGCAGAACCGCGCCACCGCCGACGAGGCGCTGCTGCAACGGCACATCTCCGACACCCTGGACCTGATCGAGTTCGCCAACGGACCGACCAGCTCCACCTGGGGCGGCCTGCGTGCGTCGATGGGGCACCCTCGGCCGTTCGGCCTGACCCACCTGGCCGTCGGTAACGAGGAGAACCTTCCGGACGCGTACTTCGCCAACTTCGAGAAGTTCCGCGCCGCTATCGAGACGAAGCATCCCGAGATCACCGTGATCGGCAACTCCGGCCCCGACGACCAGGGCACCACCTTCGACCGGCTCTGGCAGCTCAACCGGGCCGCCGGCGTCGACATGGTCGACGAGCACTACTACAACAGCCCGGCGTGGTTCCTGCAGAACAACACCCGCTACGACTCCTACGACCGCGCCGGCCCGAAGGTCTTCCTCGGCGAGTACGCCTCGCAGGGCAACAAGCTGTCCAACTCGCTGGCCGAGGCGGCGTACATGACCGGTCTGGAGCGCAACGCCGACGTGGTGCGGATGGCCTCGTACGCGCCGCTGCTGGCCAACGTGGACAACGTCCAGTGGCGGCCCGACCTGATCTGGTTCGACAACGACGAGTCGTGGGGGTCCACGAGTTACCAGGTGCAGAAGCTGTTCATGAACAACGTCGGCGACCGGACCGTGCCAAGCCGGGTCACCGGCCCGTCCACCGCGCCGACGCCGATCAACGGCGCGATCGGCCTGTCGACCTGGGCCACCTCCGCCACGTACGACGACGTACGGGTCACCGCTCCCGACGGCACGGTGCTATTCGCCGACGACTTCTCCGCCGGGGCGAACGCCTGGACGCCGCTGGCCAACCGCGGCACCTGGTCGGTGGTCGACGGCGCGTACACGCAGTCGGACACCGGCGCGCAGGACACCCTGGTCAAGGCCACCGACGTCACGGCGAGCGACTACGACCTGACGCTGACCGCCCGCAAGAACGCCGGCGCGGAGGGCTTCCTCATCGCGTTCGGGGTCAAGGACTCCGGCAACTTCTACTGGTGGAACCTCGGCGGCTGGAACAACACCCAGGGCGCGGTGGAGAAGGCCACCAACGGTGCCAAGGAGACCCTGCTCGCCAAGCCCAACCGGATCACCACCGGCACCACGTACGACGTCAAGGTGCAGGTGCGCGGCACCAAGGTCACCCTGTTCCTCGACGGCCAGGAGTGGGCCAGCTTCACCGACGACCGGGTCACCCGCCCGTTCGCCCAGGTCGTCACCCGCGACGACGCCACCGGCGAGCTGATCGTCAAGGTGGTCAACGCCCAGGACAAGGCCGCCGTGACCCGGGTGGACCTGGGCGGGCTGCGGGTGCGCGACCGGGCCCGGATGACCGTGATCACCGGCGACCCGGGCGAGCAGAACACCCGCTCGGCCGAGCCGATCCAGCCGGCCACCCGGACCGTCGGCGGCATCGCCAGCGCCTTCACCCGCACCTTCGCGCCGAACTCCGTCACCTTCCTGCGCATCCGGACCAAGTGAGGTAGCCACGATGACGTACCCGATGAGTCGACGTGTCCTGCTGCGCGGCGGGCTGGGGGTGGCGGCGACCGGCATGGTCGCCGGGCTGTCCTCCGCGGCCACCGCCGGCCCCCGGCCGGGCGTGGCCCGCACCGACGCCGAGGTATACGGCGTCACCACCGTCGACCCGCTGATCACCCAGCGCGCCGACCCGTTCATCACCCGCCCGGTGGCCGGGATGTACTACTTCACCGGCTCGGTGCCGGAGTACGACCGGATCGTCGTACGGGGGGCGTCCACCATCGCCGGCCTGGCCGCCGCGACCGAGTCCGTGGTCTGGCGGCGGCCCGCCAGCGGGAGGATGGCCGGGCACATCTGGGCCCCGGAGCTGCACCGCATCGACGGGCGGTGGTACATCTACTTCGCCGCCGGCGACTCCGACAACGTGTTCCGCATCCGGATGTACGTGCTGGAGTCGGCGCTGGCCGACCCGCGCGACCCCGCCGGGTGGACGCTGCGCGGACAGATCGTCACGGAGTGGGACGACTTCTCTCTCGACGCGACCACGTTCGCCCACGCCGGACGCCGCTACCTGGTGTGGGCGCAGGCCGAGCCGGAGATCGCGGTGAACACGAGCCTGTACATCGCCGAGATGAACACGCCGTGGTCCATCCGCACCAAGCCGGTGCGCATCGCCACCCCGACCCGGGCCTGGGAGACGCAGGGCTTCGCGGTCAACGAGGGCCCGGCGGTTCTCGTGCGCAACGGGCGGGTCTTCCTGACCTTCTCCGCCAGTGCCACGGACGCCCGGTACTGCATGGGCCTGCTGACCGCCGACGCGGGCGCGAACCTGCTGGACAACCGGTCGTGGGTGAAGACCCCCGACCCGGTCTTCGCCACCTTCGAGCAGACGAAACGGTACGGCCCGGGGCACAACTCGTTCACCGTCGCCGAGGACGGCGTGACCGACGTGCTCGTCTACCACGCCCGCGACTACCGCGACATCACCGGCGACCCGCTCTACGACCCCAACCGGCACACCCGGGTGCAACGGCTGTACTGGCACGGCGACGGCTCCCCGCTGTTCGGGGTGCCCGTGGGCGAGGGCGGCCCGATCGTGCGCCTCTCCCCCGCCGACGCCCGCACCGCCTTCGTGCGGCACTGGGAGTACGTGCTACGGGTCGACAAGGGCGTGCGCGAGCTGGCCGACACCCAGTTCCGGTTCGTGCCGGGGCTCGCCGGCACCGGCACCGAGTCGCTGCGGTCGGTCAACTTCCCCGACCGGTACGTCCGGGTCGTCGACGGGACCGTCCAGATCGTCCCGGTGACGGCCGGCGGCCCCGAGGCGACCTCGGCGAGCTTCCGCCGGGTCCCCCGCACCGGTGGCGGCGTCTCCCTCCAGCTCGCCGGCGACGCCAGCGCGTACCTGCGGCACGACAGGGGCCGGCTGATCGTCGGGCCGGCGGCCGGGGACCGGACCACGTTCCTGCTGAGCTGAGCCGGTGCGTGCCGGTGGCCCGGCCGACGTTTCGGCCGGGCCACCGCGTCCACCCCCGGTCCGCCGTCACGCGTTCAGGTCGCGATGTCCGGGTACGGCAGGTCGAAGTGGGCCAGCCGGAGGGCGTACGCCTTCTGGTACTCCAGCGGCTCGGTGTTGTCCCGTTCGAACATGGCGATGAACAGCGTCAGGGTGAGGAACGGGTGGGCGCCCAGCTGGAACAGCGCGACGTGGTCGTGGGCGGTCAGCGCGGCCCGCTCGGCCGGGGTGAACCGCAGCCAGGTGCTGGCCTCGCCGGTGTGGCAGTTGAGCACGGCGTTGGCCCGCTCGGCCTCCCACCACCGCACCAGCCCCTCCGGGTCCTCCCGGTAGCGTTCCACCAGCTCCGGGTCCCGGTCGACGGTGTAGAGGAACTTGTTCAGCAGGTACCTGCTCATGCCGGCGCTCCGTTCGGGTACCAGGTGAAGTACGCCTCCATGGTGTGGAACAGGTCGAGGGTGTCGACGTGGTCGGCCCTGGCGCCCGCGCCCGCCACGCCCATCATCAGCATGAAGTCCATGAAGCCGTGGGTGGCGTTGCCGGGGGCGTGCAGGCTGTCGAGGGTCACCTCGGACAGGCAGCCGTCGAGGTCACCGTTGGCGATCCACTCCACGGCCCGTTGGTCGAACTCGGGGTCGGGGCCGTGCGGGCCGAACTGGCGGGGCCCGCCGAGCTCCAGCGACAGGTGGCCGGTGCCGATGATCGCCACCCGCAGGTGCGACGGCCACGACTCGACGATCTCGCGGATGGCCTGGCCGAGCTGGACGAAGCGCTTCGGCTGCGGCAGCGGCGGGGCGAAGATGTTGGTGTAGATCGGCACGATCGGCAGGTCGGCCTCGGGGCGCAGCGTGACGATCGGGCAGGTGATGCTGTGGTCGATGCGCAGCTCGTTGCTGAACGCCAGGTCGAAGCCGGCGTCCAGGCCGGCGCGCAGGATGTGCCCGGACAGGTCCTCCTGGCCGGCGAGCAACATCCGGGGCAGCCCGAACTCGCGCTCCTCGTTGTACCAGTTCGCGTCGTAGAACGGCGCCTTGCCGACGAGAAACTGCGGCATGTTGTCGAGCCAGAGCTGGTGGAAGTGGTCGGAGCCGACCATCACCAGCACGTCCGGCTTCGCCCTGGTCAGGGTCTGCCGGAAGGCGAGGATCTTGCTGACCCACTCGTCGGCGAAGGGGGGACGGTCCGCGCCGGTGGCGGTGCTGGCCCGGTAGTAGAACGGGTGGTGGGTGGAGGCGATCACCGCGACGACGGTGGCCATGGCGGCTCCTTGACGGTCACATGCTCTCGGGCGGTTGGTAGACGGCGTTGCGGTCGACGGCGAGGTAGACGTCCATGCCGATCGGGTTGCGGCGTTCCTCGGCCAGGTGGCCGAGCAGCCCGGCGGCGCGGGCGAGCAGGGCGAAGCCGCGCAGCAGCTCGACGGGCAGGCCCAGGTCGGCCAGCGCGGCGCCGCACACGCCGGCCCCGTTGAGCGGCAGGGTGCGCCCCAGCACCTGCGGGTGGACCCGGCCGATGGCCTCGAACAGGCGCAGGTGCGGCCCGCGCAGGCCCTCCTCCTCGGCGATGCGGATCAGCACCGGCGTACGCGGGTCCTGCTCCTTGTGCACCGGGTGGCCGAGCCCGGGGACGAAGCGCTTCTCGGCGCGGGCGCGGTGCACCGCGTCGAGGGCGATCGCGTCCCAGTCGCCGGTCTCGGCGGCGGTGGCGGCGTCTCCGGCGGCGGCGATGGTGGTGGCGAGGAAGCGCCCGCAGTCCTCGGTGACGCCGAGGAAGCGGGAGCCGCCGCCGAGCAGGCCGGCGGCGAGGGCGCCCTGGAGGGACTCGGGCGCGCTCAGGTACGTCAGCCGGGCGGCGATCGCGGTCGGGGTGAAGCCGTGGTCGGCGAGCGCCACGAGCACGGCCTCGAAGACACGCACCTCGCCGGAGCTGGGGCGGCGGCCGGCGACCAGCCAGTAGGCCAGCTCGCCGAAGCCGACCGAGCCCATCAGGTCGGCGGCGAGGTCGTGGCCGAGCAGCCGGATGGTGGTCGGGTCGGAGGTGCCGAGGGAGGTGGGGAAGGTCAGCTCGTCAGCCATGCGCGGATCTCCTCGCCATGCTCGTCGAGACCCGGCGGCGGCAGTTCGTAGCGGGCCGGGGTGTCGGAGAAGGTGATCGGGTTGCGGACGCCGGGCATGTCGCCGACGGTGACCACGGGGTCGAGGCCGAGCTCCTCGGCCAGAGCGACCCCGCCGTCGATGGTGTTGATCGGGGCGCAGGGCACCCCGGCGGCGAGCAGGTCGCGGAACCACTCGTCCTTGGTGCGGCGGGCCAGCCGCTCGACAAGGATCGGGCGCAGGGCCTCGCGGTGGGCGGTGCGGTCCTGGTTGCGGCCGAAGCGGGGGTCGTCGGGCAGGTCGAGCAGGTCGAGCACCTGGCACAGCTTGCGGAACTGCCCGTCGTTGCCGGCGATGACGATGAGGTCGCCGTCGGCGGTGGGCAGCGGCTCGTAGGGGAACAGGCTGGGGTGGGCGTTGCCCATCCGGAACGGCACGGTGCCGCCGGCGACGTACCCGCTGCTGTGGTTGACCAGGCCGGACAGCGCCGAGGAGAGCAGGTTGACCTCGACGTGCTGGCCGGTGCCGGTGCGCTCGCGGTGGTGCAGGGCGGCGAGGATGCCGATGCTGGCGTGCAGGCCGGCCATCACGTCGAACACGGAGATGCCGGCCCGGTAGGGCGGGCCGTCGGGGTCGCCGGTGAGGCTCATCAGGCCTGATATCGCCTGGACCATGAGGTCGTAGCCGGGGTAGTTCGCGCCCGCACCGGTGCCGAAGCCGCTGATGGAGGCGTAGACGACGCGGGAGTTGCCGGCGGCGACGGTGTCGTAGTCGAGGCCGAAGCGCTTCAGGCCGCCCGGCCGGAAGTTCTCGATCATGACGTCGGCGCGGGCGGCGAGCCGCCGGGCGACGTCGAGGTCGGCGGGATCCTTCAGATCCAGGGCGATCGAACGCTTGTTGCGGTTGATGCCGAGGTAGTAGGTGGAGACCTCGTCGCGCACCGGTGGCATCCAGGTGCGGGTGTCGTCGCCGGCCGGGCCCTCGACCTTGATCACCTGCGCGCCGAGGTCGGCCAGGAGCATCGTCGCGTACGGCCCGGCGAGGATGCGTGAGAAGTCCGCGACGAGGAGCCCGTCCAGCGGGCCCGACCGTTGCTCCCCCATGACCCGATCACCTCTCGTCGACCGCCATGCGGACAACTGTCCGCCATGTCGCCAGTCTTGCCGCCCACCGGTCCGCTGTCAACGGCCCCATGTTGGCAACATTCCGGACACGCCGCCCGGCAGCAATGCACCGCTTGAGCTATTATGACCGGTACCGAAACATGTTCTTGACATGCCCCGCGGCCCGGAACACACTTGCGCCAATCGGCCCACTGACCGCTGCACGGACACTCGTCCGCAGGATCGGCGGGCCTCGACCCGGGAAGGGGTGGTGGCGGCGATGAGCGCAGTCGACCGGATGGCGGCCGGCCGGCCGGTGGTGTTCCGCAACGGGCTGGTGCTGACCATGGACGACCGGCACACGGTGCTGCCGGACGCCGACGTCCTCGTCGTCGGCGACCGCATCGCGGCCGTCGGCGTCGACCTCGAAGCGCCCGACGACGCGGTCGAGATCGACGCCGCCGGCGGGATCCTCATGCCCGGCATGATCGACACCCACCGGCACATGTGGCAGACGGCCATGCGTGGCTACGGCGCCGACTGGACCCTCACCCAGTACTTCGTCTGGTACTACCTGGACCACGGCCGACTGTTCCGCCCCGAGGACGTCCACGCCGGCAACGTGCTCGCCGCCCTGGAGGCGATCGACGCCGGGGTGACCACCACCGTCGACTGGTCACACGGCCTGCGGACCGTCGACCACGCCGACGCGGCGGCCGACGCCCTCGAATCCGTGCCCGGCCGCTTCGTCCTCGCCTACGGCAACATCCAGCAGGGCCCGTGGGAGTGGGCCACCAGCCCCGAGTTCCGCGACTTCCACCGCCGCCGCATCGACGGGGGCCGGCTCGGCTTCCAGCTCGCCTTCGACGTCACCGGTGACCCGTCGTTCCCCGAGAAGGCCGCCTTCGAGGTCGCTCGGGAACTGGGCGTGCCGGTGACCACCCACGCCGGGGTCTGGGGCGCCACCAACGACGACGGCATCCGGCTCATGCACGAGCACGGCTTCATGACCCCGTCCACCGTCTACGTGCACGCCGCCACGCTCAACCCCGACTCGTACCACCGGATCGCCGCCACCGGCGGCTCCGTGTCGGTGTCCACGGAGAGCGAGCAGAGCGCCGGCCAGGGCTACCCGCCCACCTGGGCGCTGCGCCGGCACGACATCGGCGTGTCCCTGTCGATGGACACCAGCGTCTGGTGGAGCGGCGACCTCTTCTCGGCCATGCGCGCCACCCTCGGCGCGGACCGCGCCCGGGAGCACCTCGACGCGCACGCCCGCCAGGAGACCGTCACCCACGCCCACCTGCGCGCCGAGCACGTCGTCGACTGGGCCACCCGGGGCGGCAGCCGCGCGCTCGGCATGGATTCGCAGGTGGGCAGCCTCCAGGTCGGCAGGAAGGCCGACGTGGTGCTGCTCAAGAACGACGCCTCGCCGGTGATGTTCCCGCTGCTCAACCCGTACGGGCACGTGGCCTTCCAGGCGCAGCGCGGCGACGTGCACACCGTCGTCGTCGACGGCCGGGTGGTCAAGCACGAGCACCGGCTCGTCGGGGTGGACCTGGCCGCCGCGCGGCGCGGGGTCGAGGCGACGGTGTCGTACCTGATGGACGCCATGGGCGAGGAGGCGTGGCACCGGGGCATGAACCCCGACATCCCGGCCACGGCGGTGCTCGACAACCCGTACACGTACACCGAGTGGGACGCCGGCTCGGCCCAGTGGAAGCATTAGCCTGCCGCGCGGGCGCCCGCCCGGGCGGCAGGTCGAGCACGGCGAAGGGAGCCCGATGGCACGCGAGGCGGGACCGGACTTCATCGAGGCCCTGGCCCGCGGGCTCGACGTGCTGCGCTGCTTCCGGCCGGGCCAGGCGGTGATGACGCTCAGCGAGGTCGCGGGTGTCACCGGCCTGGCCCGGCCCACCGTCCGCCGCATCCTGCTCACCCTGGAGGAGCTCGGCTACGTCCGGGTCGCCGACCGGGGGTACGCGCTCACCCCCCGGGTGCTGGAGCTCGGCATGACCTACATCAACTCGCTGACCATGTGGGACGTCGCCCGGCCGCACATGCAGCGGCTCGTCGGGCAGACCGGCGAGTCCACCTCGATGGCCCAGCTCGACGGCGGCGACATCGTCTACGTCGCGCGGGTCGCCGTGCCGAAGATCGTCACCCTGGCGGTGACGATCGGCACCCGCTTCCCCGCCCCCGCCACGTCGATGGGCAAGGTCCTGCTCGCCGCGCTCGATCCCGCCGATCTGGACCGGGTCCTTGCCGAACCGACCCGCTCCGGGGTCGTCTCCCGGTGGCAGCCGGACCGGGCCGAGCTGGGCCGGGCGCTGCGCGACGTGCGGGCCAAGGGATGGGCGCTCGCCGACCAGGATCTCGCCCCCGGCATCCGCTCCGTGGCCACCGGCGTGCGCAACGGCGACGGACGCATCGTCGCCGCACTGAACGTGACCGTGCACGCGGCCGACACCAGCGTGGAGACCCTGGTCGACGAGCACCTGCCGCGCCTGCTGCGCACCGCCGCCGACATCAGCCGCGACTGGGCGATGCGCGACAGCGTCCCGCTGGCCGCGCCCGCCCCCGGCTGAGCGCCCCGGGGCCGGGCCGCCGGTCAGCCGGCGGTGAGCGCCCGGTGCAGGCGGCGCGCCTCGGTCGCCACCCGGCTCGTCCCGCAGCGGCTCGACGGCGCGGGTCAGCTTCACCAGGTTGCCGGCGACCAGGTCCCCCAGCCGCGCGCCCATGCCGACGGCATCGAGCCGGCCGGCGGCGGCCCACGGCGTGGTGCGGAAGCCGCTGAAGAACCAGGGTTCGTCGCGGGCCCGCCGCTGGTGGTCAGCGCGAGGCCAGCCCGGCTCAGGGCGGAGGATCCGAGATACCTGTACGTCTGTTGGGCGCTCACGGGCCCGGACGGTACAAGCTCCCTGCGACACTCCGCCCCTCGCCGGGGTCGGCTCAGCCGAAGGCCTTCACCTCCAGCAGCCCGACGGAGTCCGACCCACTCTGCAGCAGCACGCGCAGCCGGGTGGTGGCGACCGCCGGGAAGGTGACCTGGTTGTACTGGTTGATCGCGACCGGGTAGCCACTCGCGCCGGGCACGTCGGCGTACGCGGTGCCGGTCCAGTACTGGAGCTTCCACGAGGCGGGCAGCCGCACCCCGCCGTTGTCGTCGAAGAAGTAGACCTGCGCCGACCGGAGGGTCTGCGCCGACCCCCAGGTCAGCTCGCCCCACTGCTCACCGGCGTTGGGCCAGGTGCCCCAGCGCGGGTTGACGGTGTCGTTGGACGACGGCGGGTCGACGCTGTCGTTGAGCGCGGCGACGCTCTCCCAGGGCGAGGTGTAGGACGCCGACGGGGTCGCCGTGGCGGCCAGGTTGGTCGCCGGGCCGGGCCCCGGGTCGGTGCCGCCGCGCTGGAACACCTTCAGCTCGGTCAGCCCGGTGCGGGCCCCGGCGGCGTGGGTGACCTCCACCCGCAGCCGCTGGGTGGCGACGGGGGTGAACCGTACCCGGTTGTAGTTCGCCCGGGGGGTGCCGGGCGTGCGGGCCTGGGCCGCCGCCGTGACCCAGGCGGTGCCGTCGTAGTACCGCACCGTGTACGACGCGGGCGCGCGGTAGCGGTTGCCGGCCCGGTCGTCGCGGAAGTAGAGCCACACGTCGTCGACGGTGCGGGTCTGCCCGAGGTTGACCTCGTACCAGTCGGTGGCGTTGGGCGAGCCGGAGCTGCCCCAGATCGGCTCGTTGATCGGGAACCCGTCGACCGCCGCAGCCGTCGAGGTGCCCGACGCGGTGTACGACGCGCTCGTGCTCGCGCCCTGGGCAAGGTTTGGCCGGGTGTCGGTCAGGTCGGCGCCGGCCTTGGCGAACATGTCCACCATCCGGGCCCCGGACTGGGTGACGGCCTGCGGGGTGCGCAGCCCGGCCACCGTCGTGCTGTGGGTGGCGGTGCCGCCCGCCGGCAGGTCGACCGTGCCGGTGGCCGGATCGTAGACCGCCTTGGTCAGCCGGTCGACGGTGAACGCCCGGGTGCCGTCGAGGTAGACGGAGTAGCCCTGCGGGACGCCGGGGTAGCGGGTCACGCCGTCGGCCGGGTCGTCCCAGACGATGCTGAGGTCCATGTTGCGGTAGCGCAGGTTGTTGACCGCGAAGTGGGACCAGCCGATGCCGATCGGCGACAGTTCGATCCTCGCGTCGGTGCGGGGGCGCAGGCCGGCGACGTCCTCGATGACGGTCCAGTTGCTGCTGCCGAGGATGTTGTGGTGGATCCAGGACCGGTAGTCGATGTTCCTGGTCCCGGCGTTCCAGTCGGCCCAGAACTCGTTGGCGTCGGGCCACTGGGTGTTGCCGCCGATGTACTGCGCCCAGGCGTTCCAGTACAGCAGCTTCTTGTAGTCCTCCGCCGTCATCCACTGGTTGGGGTAGTTGCGCAGCACCGAGGAGTAGAGCCGGAACTGCACGGTGGAGTTGATGGTGGAGAAGTTGTTGCTGCCTGGCTCGCCGGCCGCGGCGGCGGCGGCCTTGTCCTTCTGGTTGGCGGTGAAGAACGGGAAGACCGGGTACTCGGCGGGGTCGGCGAACAGCCGCAGGGCCTGCCGGTACTGCTCGGTGTTGGGCATCAGCCCCACCGTGTACGGGTAGTAGTTGTTGATCTCCTTCCACGGCACGTGGGTGTTGGTGGTCACGTGCTTGTGCTCCAGCAGCTGCCGCGACGGGTTCCACAAGGTGTTGACCACCCCGGTGCGGATCCGCTCGGCGAGGGCCTGCATCTCGTTGGCCTTGGCGGTGTTGCCGACCAGGGTGTACGCCTGCTGCGCGGCGACCGCGCCGCTGTAGACGTATGCGGTCTCGGCCCGGTCGAGGTTGCCGGCGCGCCAGTGGAACGACACGGCGTCGGCGTCGTTGCCGGTCATCGCGCCCCAGTCGTACTCGATGACGCCGTTGTTGTTGGTGTCGTAGGTGGCGAGCTGCCCCTTGACGTCGCCCTCGGCGTAGCGGGCGAGGTTGCCGGCGATGACGGGCTGGCCGCCGTGGATCTGGTAGCTGCGCCAGGCCGCCTCGGCGATGTACTGGGTGTAGGAGTTGGACCAGTTCTCCGGGTCGCCGGGGTTGTCCATGAACCGGCCGCCCTTGGAGCTCTGCCCGACCGACAGCCACGGCCCGTACGAGTAGACGGGGTCGCGCAGGTACTTCAGGTCGTCGATGTGCATCGGCTGGGTCAGCGCGATCGCGTTGTTGTAGCCGGTGACGCCCTCGATGGAGACGGGGAACTGGAAGTCCTGCCCGGGGATGTCGACGTCGAGGTAGTTGTACCGCATCAGCCACCAGCGGTAGTACACGCTCTTCTTGATCGCCGGGTCGGGCACGTCGATGTACGGGATGTTCTCGGCCCACCAGCGGTTGTAGTCGCGCACGTGGGTGGTGAACGCCGTCGCCGCCGAGTAGGTGCGGTAGGTGTCGTACTCGGTGCGGGACTCGGGGATCTCGTCGGTGACGAAGCCCAGCACCACCTTGGTGGTGACGCTCTGGCCGGCGGCGAGGGTGACCGACCGGTCGAGCCCGGCGCCGTTGACGGTGAAGCCCTCGCCGGCCAGCCGGGGCCGGATGGTGGTCAGGTTGTTCTTGACCTGCCGGCTGCCGGTCACCTCGCTGCCGCTGGCGGTGGTCGCGTACGGCGAGGTGGCCCGCAGGTTGAGGGTGGTGGCCGCGGAACCGGTGTTGGTGAGGGTGAGGTTGGTGACGGCGACGTTGTGGTGGGTGACGAACTTGGTCTGCTCGACCCGCACGGCGCCGCTGGTGAACACACCCTTGTAGTGGCTGGGGGCCTGCCAGCGGCTGGCCACCTGCTCGGTGAAGGTGCCGGGGCCGATGGTGACGGAGTAGGCGTTCTGGTTGCCGAGGGTGTCCCAGTATGCCGCGTCGCCGCCGAAGCCGATCACGCCCGGATTGTGGGTGCGCATGAAGAAGCCGCGGCCACGGGTCATCAGCCAGGTGCCGGCCGGGTCGTTGCCGGGTCGGGCGAGCAGCCGGTCCATCCAGAAGTCGGTGCCGCCGCTCTCGGCGTCGTAGATGGCCCGCATGGTGCTGCCGGTGGAGTAGCCGACCGGCGGGGCGGGCACCGCCGGGCCGGTGAACGTGGGGTAGCCGATGGTCTGTGCCGCCTGGGCGGCGGTGGCCGGGACGGTCAGCGCGCCGACGGCGAGCACGGCGGCCAGCACGCGCGCTGTCGGGGCCCGACCACGGCTGAGGGCACGGAACACGATGTCAACCTCCGGGGGGACGGGTCGGTGGTGGGGTCAGGGCTGGTAGGCCAGCCACTCCAGCAGGCCGGTGGAGTAGCCGGTACGGGAGGTGAAGACCAGCCGCAGCCGGGTGGTGCTCACCGTGGAGAAGGTGGTGACGTTGTACGTGTCGGCGGCGACTCCGCACGCGGACTGCCCGGGCACGGGGACGAAGGCGCTGCCGTCGAAGTACTGCACCTGGCAGGAGGCGGGCAGGTCGATGCCCTGGTTGTCGTCGAACCAGTACGCGGCGGTCCGGTTCACCGAGCGGGCCGACGGCCAGGCGTACTCGACCCACTGGGTGCCCTGCTCGGGCCAGTTGCCGTACGCGAGATTGGCGCGGTCGCCGGAGTTGGCCGGGACGCCGCCGTTGTTGATCGCCGCGAGGGTCTCCCAGGACGAGACGTACGAGGTCGACGCGGTGGCCGACGGGCCGAGGTTGGTGCCGGCCGGCGGGCCGCCGGGGGTGCCGGGGTCGCCGCCGCTGGGGTTGGGCGGCGGGCCGGTGGTGGTCTGCACGACCTTCTGCATGGTGCCGTCGGCGTTGAAGGAGAGCCGGTCGACGGCCACCGAGCGGCGGAAGTTGCCGCCGCCGGGCGCGTTCGCGTTGTGGTACACCATGTACCACTGGCCGTTGAACTCGACGACCCCGGCGTGGTTGGTGGTGGAGGAGACCCGGTCGAGCACGACGCCCCGGTGGGTCCACGGCCCGAGCGGGCTGGTGGCGGTGGCGTAGCGCTGGCAGGCGTAGTTGGTGTCGGTCACGCAGCCGTTGGTGTCGTTGGCGGCGTACATCATGTAGTAGAGGCCGTTGCGCTTGAACATCCAGGGCGCTTCCCAGTAGTTGGTCAGGCCCTGCGGGGTGACGACCGCGCCGTCGAGTTCGATCATGTTGGGCTTGAGCTTCGCGGCGCGCACGCCCCAGTAGCCGCCCCAGTAGATGTACGCCTGGCCGTCGTCGTCGACGAAGACCGTCGGGTCGATGTTGAGGCCGGAGGAGTTCGGGGTGCTGTCGCTGATCAGCGGGCCGCCCTTGGCGTCGGTGAACGGGCCGAGTGGGGTGTCGCCGACGGCGACGCCGATGTCCATCCAGCCGGCCCCGTTGCCGTTGACGGAGGTGTACCAGTAGTACCTGCCGTTGCGGGGCTCGACCTCGCCGGCCCAGGCGTCGGCGCCGGCCCAGCGGAACGTGCCGACGTTGGCGCGGGGGCCGTTGTCGGTCCAGGTGGCCGCGTCGGTGGAGGAGAGCACCCGCCACTCGCGCATGACGAAGTTGTTGGTGCCGGTGGGTGCCTCGTCGCGGCCGGCGTAGATGTACATGGTGTTGCCGACGACGAGCGGTGCCGGGTCGGCGGTGTAGACGCTGGTGATGATGGGGTTGGCGGCGTGCGCTGGCGCGGCGGCGACGGCCGCGCCGAGGACGGTGAGCGCGGTGGCGGCGGCGAGGAGCCGCCATCTGACGGACATGGAACCCTCCTTCAATCGATGATCATCTATATTTTGACGCCCAGGTCGGCCCGCTCCCCCGGGCAGGGGCCGCCCGGACGACAGCGGGCCCGGAGCCCGGGGTCGGAGGTGCCGGCCAGCGACCCCGGGCGGTCCGTGGCGGCACCACGGCGGTGGACATCCGCGTAGAGGCCACGATGGACCACGAAAACCTTTTCGGCAAGATAACGACGTGGATAAATTTGTATGTCATCGAAGGGCTACCCGGGGCCCTGGACACGCTCTAGAGTCCGATAGGGTTTTTCGAAACTCTTTCGGGAAGGACAGCGGTGGGCAGACAACGGTCCCGATCGGTGACCCTCAGCGACGTGGCGCGCCTGGCGGGGGTTTCGGTCGCCACCGCATCCAAGGCGATCAACGCACGCAGCGAGGTCGCCCCGGCCACCCGGGAGCGCGTGCTCCGGGCCGCCGCCGAGCTGTCGTTCCAACCCAACGTGCTGGCCCGCGGCCTGATCTCGGGGCGCACCAAGACGATCGGCCTGCTCACCGACGAGCTGGGCGGCCGGTTGTCCATCCCGATCCTGCTCGGCGCGGAGAACGCCCTCGCCAACGAGCAGATGTCCGTGCTGCTCTGCGACGCCAGAGGCGACGCCATCCGGCGGCGGCACCACATCCACGCCCTGCTCGCCCGCCAGGTCGACGGGTTCATCGTGCTGGGCGACAGCAACGACCTGCGCCCGTCGCTCACCCGGGACATCCCGGTCCCGGTGGTCTACGTGTACGGCGAGTCGGACGCCCCGGGCGACCTGTCGGTCCTGGCCGACGACGAGGGCGGCGCGCGGCTCGCCATGGAGCACCTAGTCGGCCAGCGCCGCCGGCGGATCGGGCACATCACCGGCCCGCAGGGCTACCGGGCCGCCCGGGACCGGGTCACCGGGCTGCGGGCGGTGCTCGACGGCCACGGCCTGCCCCTGGCCGGCGGCGAGCCGCTGCACGGCGAGTGGAGCCAGCGGTGGGGCCGGCACGCCGCCCGCGTGCTGCTCGCCGCCGACCCCGAGGTCGACGCGATCTTCTGCGGCAACGACCAGATCGCCAGCGGCGCCGCCGAGTCCGTCCGGGACCTCGGCCGACACGTCCCCGACGACATCGCGATCGTCGGCTACGACAACTGGGAGGTCTTCGCCGCCGACTGCCGCCCGCCCCTGACCACCGTCGACCTCAACCTCGAACAGCTCGGCGCGACGGCGGTGACGCACCTGTTCGCCGCGCTCGACGGCCGGCTGACCCCGGGCGTGATCCGGCAGCCGGGCCGGCTCGTCGTGCGCGAGTCCACCGGCCCGCCACCCGCCCGCCGGTGACCCGCCCCCGTCGGGCCGGCACGCCGCGTCACCAGGGGTGCAGCGTGCCGTCCTCCAGCCGGTTGACCGGCAGGTACGCCGGGGAGTACGGATAGCGGGCCGCAGCCTCCTCGTCGATGTCCACCCCGAGCCCCGGCGTCTCGGCCGGGTGCAGGTAGCCGTCGGCGAAGTGGTAGCCGCGCGGGAAGACCGCGTCGGTCTCCTCGGTGTGCCGCATGTACTCCTGAAGGCCGAAGTTCGGGATCGCGATGTCCAGGTGCAGCGCGGCGGCCAGGCAGACCGGCGACAGGTCGGTGGCCCCGTGCGAGCCGCTGCGCACGTGGTGCAGCGCGGCGTAGTCGAAGATGCGCCGCAGGTGGGTGATGCCACCGGCGCGGACCACCGTCGTGCGGACGTAGTCGATGAGCTGCTCGCGGATCAGCGTGGTGGCGTCCCAGACGGAGTTGAACACCTCTCCGGTGGCGATCGGCGTGGTGGTGTGCTGCCGGATGAGCCGGAAACCCTCCTGGAACTCGGCGGGGACCGGGTCCTCCAGCCAGGTCAGCGCGTACGGCTCCAGGCTGCGGCCGAGCCGGGCCGCCTCGATGGGGGTGAGCCGGTGGTGCACGTCGTGCAGCAGCCGCAGGGTCGGGCCGAACTCCTCGCGGACCCGGGCGAACACGCCGGGGGTGTGGGCCAGGTAGCGGGCCGTCGACCAGACCGTCTCGGTGGGCAGCGCCGCGTCGGCCGGCTCGTAGAACATCTTGTCGGCGCTGACCCCGTACGTCCTGGCCAGCCCCGGCACGCCGCACTGCACCCGCACCGCCCGGTAGCCGAGGTCCACGAAGCGGGCGACCTCGGCCAGCACCTCGTCCACCGTCTCGCCGTTGGCGTGGCCGTACACGGTGACGCCCTCGCGGGACCGGCCGCCGAGCAGCTGGTAGACCGGCAGGCCGGCGACCTTGCCCTTGATGTCCCACAGGGCGGTGTCCACCGCCGCGACCGCGCTCATGGTGACCGGGCCGCGCCGCCAGTACGCCCCCTGGTAGAGGTACTGCCAGGTGTCCTCGATCCGGGCCGGGTCGCGCCCGATCAGCAGCGGCACGACGTGCTCGCGCAGGTACGCCTCGACGGCCAGCTCACGGCCGTTGAGGGTGGCGTCGCCGACCCCGGTGACCCCCTCGTCGGTGACGATCTTCAGGGTGACGAAGTTGCGTCCCGGGCAGGTGACGATGACCCGGGCGTCGACGATCCTCACGCGGTCTCCTCCGTCGTCTCGGTGGCGGCCCCCTCGGCGGGTCCGGTGGCGTCGCCCGACGCGGCGAACACCGGGGCGAGCCACGCCAGCTGGCGGCGGACCTGCACCGCCTCCCCTCCCTCGTGGCCGTTGAACGGGTAGGCGTGCATCACCCGCGCCGGCGGTTCCGGGCGGCCGTTGGCGGCACCGTACTGGTTGTAGGCGGCGAACGCGGTGCTCGGCGGGCACACGGTGTCGCGCAGGCCGACGCCGAAGTGCGCCGGCGCGACGGCCCGGCGGGCGAAGGTGACGCCGTCGACGTAGGACAGGGTGCGCCGCACCGCGTCCTCGGCCGTCCGGTCGGCGGCGAGGTAGCGGGCGATCTCGCCGTACGGCTCGGCGTCGGTGATCTCGATGGCCCGCTGGACGTGGCACAGGAACGGCGCGGTGGTGATCAGGGCCGCCAGGTCGCCGACAAGGCCCGCCACCGCGAGGGCGATCCCCCCGCCCTGGCTGTTGCCGGCGGCGACGACCCGGCCGGGGTCGACGCCCGGCAGCGCGCGGGCTGCCTGCACGGCCCGCACGGCGTCGGTGATCAGCCTCCGGTAGTAGTAGTCCTCGGGCGCGAGGATGCCCCAGGTCACCGGCCAGGGGCCCCCGGGTGCGCCGGCGCGGGGATCGGGGGTGTCGCCGGGCCCGTGCTGGCCGGACTGGCCCCGGGCGTCCATCAGCAGGTGCGCGTAGCCGGCCACCGGCCAGGTGAGGCGCTCGTGCGGCAGGCCCCGGCCACGACCGTAGCCGACGTACTCCACGACGACGGGCAGCGGCCCGTCCGTCCCGGCGGGACGGGTGTACCAGGCCCGCACCGGGTCCCCGGCGTAGCCGGCGAACGTGACGTCCCAGCTGTCGACCAGCCGCAGGTGGTTCGGCTCGGGTCGGACGTCGACGAGCACGGGGTGCTCGGCCGCCGCCGCGAGGGTGGCGCGCCAGAACGCGTCGAAGTCGGTGGGCTCGGCCACGGTGGGGGCGTACCGCCGCAGCTGGTCGAGGGGCAGGTCGAACTGGGGCATGGATCCTCTCCGAAATTTTCGAGGACTGTAACACGCAGGACGCCCGGGTACGATGACCTCCGTCGATCCGTCTCGGGCGGGGGGAGCCTTGACACGCCCATTTAAGGCCCTTAAGTTGCCCGAAATAGGGCACGCGATAGTTTCCGAAATTTTCGGATCGCGCTCGTCGTAGCAGGTCGTCGCGGGCGGCCGGGGAGAACCCGGGGTCCGACTGAAGGGGTGTGGCATGAACAGTCAGCTGCCCGTCCACGACGCGGAGACGTCCCCGGACGTCGCGCGGTGGCGCAACCCGCGGCTGGGCCCGACCGAGCGCGCCGACGCCCTGCTGCCGCTGATGTCGCTGGAGGAGAAGATCGCCCAGCTGGCCGGGGTGTGGGTCGGCGCCGACGCCTCCGGCGAGGGGGTCGCGCCGCACCAGTCGGAGATGGTCGGTGGCGAGCTGCGATGGAGCGACGTCATCCGGCACGGGCTGGGCCAGCTGACCCGGCCGTTCGGCACCGCGCCGGTCGACCCCGTGGCCGGCGCGCGCTCGCTGGCCGCGGCCCAGGCCGAGATCGTGGCGACGAGCCGGTTCGGCATCCCGGCGCAGGTGCACGAGGAGTGCCTCACTGGCTTCGCCGCCTGGCGCGCGACCGTCTATCCGGCACCGCTGTGCTGGGGCGCGGCCTTCGACCCGGAGCTGGTCGAGCAGATGGCCGGCCACATCGGCCGGTCGCTTCGGGCGGCCGGGGTCCACCAGGGCCTGGCGCCGGTGCTCGACGTGACCCGCGACTACCGGTGGGGCCGCACCGAGGAGACCATCGGCGAGGACCCGTACCTGGTCGGGACGACCGGCGCGGCGTACGTGCGGGGCCTGGAGAGCGTCGGCGTCGTGGCCACCCTCAAGCACTTCGCGGGATACTCGGCCTCGCGCGGCGGCCGCAACCTGGCCCCGGTGTCGATGGGCCGCCGGGAGCTGGCCGACGTCGTCCTGCCGCCGTTCGAGATGGCGCTGCGCCTCGGTGGCGCCCGTTCGGTGTTGCACTCCTACACCGAGATCGACGGCCTGCCCGTGGCCGCCGACGAGGGCCTGCTGACCCGGCTGCTGCGCGACGAGTGGGCCTTCACCGGCACCGTGGTCGCCGACTACTTCGCGGTGCGCTTCCTCCAGGCGCTGCACGGGGTCGCCGCCGACGCCGCCGACGCGGCCCGGCTCGCCCTTCGCGCCGGCATCGACGTCGAGCTGCCTTCCGTGGACGCGTTCGGTCCCCCGCTGGTCGAGGCGGTCCGCGCCGGCGAGGTCGACGAGGCGCTGATCGACCGGGCGCTGCGCCGGGTGCTGACGCAGAAGATCGAGCTGGGCCTGCTCGACCAGGGCTGGCAGCCGCTGCCCGACGGCGCCGACGAGCTGCGCCTCGACGACCCCGCCGGCCGGGAGGTGGCCCTGCGCCTGGCCCGGGAGTCCGTGGTCCTGCTGCGCAACGACGGCGGGCTGCTGCCGCTGGACGCCCACCGCCGCGTCGCGCTCGTCGGCCCGGTCGCTGACGACCCGATGGCGATGCTCGGCTGCTACTCGTTCCCCGTCCACGTGGGGGTGCGCCACCCCGAGCACGGCCTCGGCGTGGAGCTGCCCTCCCTGCGCGAGGCCCTCGGCGGCCGGCTCCCGGGCCTCACCTACTCCCCCGGGTGCGCCGTCACCGGCGACGACACGTCCGGCTTCGCCGCGGCCGTCGCGGCGGCCACCGCGGCCGACGTGTGCGTGCTCGCCGTCGGCGACCGCTCCGGGCTGTTCGGCCGCGGCACGTCCGGCGAGGGCTGCGACGCCACCGACCTGCGGCTGCCCGGGGTGCAGCCCGACCTGGTCCGGGCCGTGCTCGCCACCGGCACGCCCGTGGTGCTGGTGCTGCTGGCCGGGCGGCCGTACGCGCTCGGGCCCGAGGTCGACGCCGCCGCGGCCGTCGTGCAGGCGTTCTTCCCCGGCCAGCGCGGCGGGCAGGCCCTCGCCGAGGTGCTCACCGGCGCGGTGAACCCGTCCGGGCGGCTGCCCGTCAGCGTGCCCCGGGACGCCGGTGGCCTGCCGTCGACCTACCTCACCCCCACGCTGGGACGCCGGTCGGAGGTGTCGTCGGTCGACCCCACCCCGGCGTTCCCGTTCGGCCACGGGCTGAGCTACACGACGTTCGAGTGGAGCGACGCGGGCGTACGCGGGGTCGACGACGCCCCCGCCGCCGACGCCGGGCGCCTCGACTGGGCGGTCGACGGCGAGGTCGAGGTCGACGTCACGGTCCGCAACACCGGCACCCGGGCCGGCGCCGAGGTCGTCCAGCTCTACCTGCACGACCCGGTCGCGCAGACCACCCGGCCGGTGGTCCGCCTGGTCGGCTACGCCCGGGTTCCGCTCGCACCGGGCGAGAGCGCACGGGTGACGTTCCTGGTGCCCGCCGACGTCACGTCGTTCACCGGGGCGCACGGCCAGCGCGTCGTCGAGCCCGGCGACGTGGAGCTGCGGCTCGGCCGGTCCAGCGGCGCGGTCGCCGCCGCCCTCCCGTTGCGCCTCGTGGGCCCCGAACGCGCGGTCGGCCACCAGCGTCGGCTGGTGTCGACCGCGCGCGTCACCCCCGCCGCCGTCCCGCAGTCCGCCTAGGCACCTCCGTCCCGTCCTGGAGGCCGTCGATGACCACCCCCGACATCCTGAACCCGCCATCGCCACCACCGACGCCGACGGCCATCGCGTCGGCGGGCCACCCCGCCCGCCGCCGGGGGCGGCGCCGCACCTGGCGACAGGCCCTGCGCAAGGACTGGCAGCTCTACTCCCTCGCCATCCTGCCGCTGCTGTTCTTCCTGGTCTTCCGATACCTGCCGATGGCCGGCAACGTGATCGCCTTCCGGCGGTTCTCCCCCGGCGGCAGTGTGTTCGGCGAGACCTGGGTGGGCCTGCGCTACGTACGCCTGTTCCTGGCCGACCCGACGTTCTGGGAGGTGTTCACCAACACCCTCGTGCTGGGGACGCTGACCCTGCTGTTCTGCTTCCCCCTGCCCATCGTGCTGGCGCTGCTGCTCAACGAGGTCCGCGCCCGCCGGCTCAAGCGGTTCGTGCAGTCGGTGTCCTACCTGCCGCACTTCCTGTCGATCGTGATCGTGGCCGCCATGGTCATGCAGCTGACCTCGATGGACGGGACGGTCAACCAGATCGTCCGCGGCCTCGGCGGCGACGCCGTGCCGTTCCTGCAACAGCCGGAGTGGTTCCGCACGATCTACGTCTCCTCCGAGGTCTGGCAGACCGTCGGCTGGGGCACCATCCTCTATCTCGCCGCGCTCACCACGATCGACGAGAACCTCTACGAGGCGGCCCGCATCGACGGGGCGAACCGGTGGCGGCAGACCTGGCACGTGACGCTGCCCGGCATCCGGCCCACGATGGTGACGCTGCTGATCCTCAACATCGGCACGTTCATGGCGGTCGGGTTCGAGAAGATCCTGCTGCTGTACAACCCGCTGACCTACTCGACCGCCGACGTGATCTCCACATACCTCTACCGGATGGGCTTCGAGTCCAGCAACTTCAGCTACGCCGCCGCGATCGGGCTGTTCGAGGCCGTGATCGGGCTGACCCTGGTGCTGTCGGCGAACGTCATCTCCAAGCGCACGGTGGGGACGAGCCTGTGGTGACCGTGGAAACCGGCGAAACCGGCGAGACCCGGCGGGCGCCCCGCCGGCCGAAGGGCCCCCGCCCGACCCGGGGATACCGGGTCTTCCAGGCGGTCAACGCCGTCATCCTCACCGGCGTCGTGATCTTGACGCTGTACCCGTTCGTCAACATCGTGGCCCGCTCGCTCAGCGACGAGGCGTACATCATCGCCGGGAGGGTCAACCTCGTCCCGCGCGGGTTCGACCTGACGACGTACCAGCTGGTGATGTCCGACGCGCTGTTCTGGACGAACTACCGCAACACGGTGGTCTACACGGTCGTCGCCACGGCCATCTCCATCGTGCTGACCACCTGCTACGCGTACGTGCTGTCGAAGCCTCGGCTCAAGGGACGCGGCGCGCTCGTCGGCATCGCCGTGTTCACCATGTTCTTCTCCGGCGGGCTGATCCCCAACTACGTGCTGATCACCAGCCTGGGTATGAAGAACACCATCTGGGCCGTCGTCGTGCCCAACGCCATCAACGTGTTCAACCTGCTGGTGATGAAGGCGTTCTTCGAGAGCCTCCCGGAGGAACTGGAGGAGGCCGCCGCCGTCGACGGCCTGAACACGTACGGGACGCTGCTGCGGATCGTGCTACCGCTGTCCAAGGCCATCATCGCCACGATGGTGCTGTTCTACGCGGTGTCCTTCTGGAACTCGTGGTTCACCGCGTTCCTCTACCTGGACCAACAGGAGATGTTCCCGGTGACCGTCTACCTGCGCAACCTCATCGCGGGGGCCACCGGCGCCCAGTCGGCCGGCGGCGTCGCCGAAGCCGACGCCGTCCAGGCCGCCGCGACGTTGCAGGCGGTGACCATCGTGCTGACCACCCTGCCCATCCTGGCGGTCTATCCCTTCATCCAGCGCTACTTCGTGTCGGGCGTGATGCTCGGCGCGGTCAAGGGGTAGCCCGACGAGGCTCCCCCACCACCCCACCACCGTTTGGAAAGGACGAGCCGTGCTCCACAGAACGTGGCGGCGCGCGGCGATAGCCGCGGCCAGCCTGCTCACCCTCACCGTCGTCGCCTGTTCCGAGGACGCCGGCGACGCCAAGGACCTGTCCGGCAACCGGGCCGGCGCCATGGCCGAGTACGGCGTCGGGACCCAGTTCACGGCCACCGAGCCGGTCTCGTTCTCCATCCTGTACAACAACCATCCGAACTATCCGCTGAAGGACGACTGGCTGTTCTGGTCGGAGCTGACGAAGCGGACCAGGGTCAAGCTCGAACCGGTCGCCGTGCCGCTGAGCGACTACGAGCAGAAGCGCAGCCTGCTCATCGGCGCCGGCGACGCCCCTCTGATCATCCCGAAGACCTACCACCCGGCGGAGAACCAGTTCGTCTCCTCCGGCGCGATCCTGCCGGTCAGCGACTACCTGGACCTGATGCCGAACTTCAAAGACAAGATCGACAAGTGGGGGCTCGGGCCGGAGATCGACACGCTGCGCCAGTCCGACGGCCGGTTCTACCTGCTCCCGGGCCTGCACGAGAAGCCCTGGCACGACTACTCGCTGCTGATGCGCACCGACATCCTCGACGAGCTCGGCCTGGCGGTGCCCAAGACCTGGGACGAGGTCTACACCGTGCTGAAGGCGATGAAGGCGAAGTACCCGGACACGTACCCGTTCTCCGACCGGTGGGGCAAGCCCATCCCGGGCGGGGCCCTGCTCAACATCCTCGCCACCTCCTACGGCGTCAGCGGCGGCTGGAACTACCAGCACGCCACCTGGGACCCGGCCGCGAACAAGTTCGTCTACACCGGCGCGAGCGAGCAGTACAAGCAGATGCTGCAGTACCTCAACAAGCTCGTCGCCGAGAAGCTGATGGACCCGGAGAGCTTCACCCAGGCCGACGACGCCGCCCGCCAGAAGCTCGCCAACGGCAAGTCCTTCGTGATCAGCGGCAACGCGCAGACCCTGGTCAACGAGAACCGGCCCGACCTGGCGAAGACCCAACCGAACGCCAAGTTGGTCAAGATCCCGCTGCCGGTCGGCCCGACCGGGGAGATCAACCCCGCGAGCCGCCTGGAGAACGGCGTCATGATCTCCAGGAAGGCCCGGGACAGCAAGAACTTCGTCGCCATGATGCAGTTCATCGACTGGCTCTACTACTCGGACGCCGGCCAGGAGTTCGCCAAGTGGGGCATCGAGGGCACCACGTTCGTCAAGGACGCCGCCGGCAAGCGGACGCCCGCCCCCGACGTCGACATGATCGGGCTCAACCCCAAGGGCACCAAGCACCTGCAGAAGGACTTCGGCTTCGCCAACGGGGTCTTCGCCTACGGCGGCAAGCTCGACCTGATGCAGTCCTTCTTCTCGCCGGAGGAGCTGGAGTTCCAGAAGGTGATGAACGCGCGCACGCCGATCGCGGTGCCGCCGCCGGCCCCGCTCACCGACGCCGAGCGCGAGCAGGTGTCGCTGTGGGAGACGCCGCTGAAGGACCACGTCACCCAGAACACGCTGAAGTTCATCCTCGGCCAGCGGCCGCTGACCGAGTGGGACGCCTACGTCGGTGAGCTGAAGGCCAAGAACGCCGACCAGTACATCGAGGTGGTCAACAAGGCGTACGAGCGGTTCAAGAAGGACAACGGCTGACCGGCCGGTCCCGGCCGGCACGACGAACAGGACGAACAGGACGAGGACGACGAGGACGACGATGCGGATCCACGTACCCGAGCGGCCCACGGGCCGGCTGACCGACGCCTGGCGGGCCTGCGTCGGCACCGGCCGGTTCGAGTTGGCGCTGCGGCGCGACTACCAGGACTCGCTGGCGCTCATCCAACGGGACATCGGCTTCCGGCACATCCGGGGGCACGGCCTGCTCAGCGACGGCGTCGGCGTGCACCGCCCCTACGAGCACGCGGGGTCGCGGCGCGTGCGGCGCTCCTTCACGTACGTCGACCAGGTCGTCGACGCGTACCTGGAGCTGGGGATCCGGCCCTTCGTGGAGCTGGGCTTCATGCCGTCGGGCCTGGCCTCCGGCGACCAGACGGTGTTCTGGTGGCAGGGCAACGTCACCCCGCCGGCCTCCTGGACGGAGTGGGCGGACCTGGTCCGGACCACGGTCGCGCACCTGGTCGACCGGTACGGTCTCGACGAGGTGCGCGGCTGGCCCATCGAGGTGTGGAACGAGCCGAACCTGACGGCCTTCTGGCCCGACGCGGACCGCGACGCCTACCACCGGCTGTACGAGGTGTCGGCGCACGCCGTGAAGGAGGTCGACGCGTCCCTGCAGGTCGGCGGCCCCGCCATCTCCCCCGGCTCCGACGAGTGGCTGGTCCCCTTCGCCGAGTTCGTTGCCGCGCGGGACGTGCCGTGCGACTTCGTCAGCCGGCACGCCTACACCTCCGGGCCGGCGCAGCACGTGCCGTTCGGCACCCACCAGAGGCTCGCCCCGGCGGAACACCTGCTGGAGCAGTTCGCCGCGCCGCGCCGGCTGCTGGCCGGCACCGCCCTGGCGGAGCTGCCCGTGCACATCACCGAGTTCAACTCCTCCTACCGGCCCGACAACCCGATCCACGACACCGCGTTCCACGCCGCGTACCTCGCCCCCGTGGTGGCCGCCGGCGGCGACCTGGTCGACTCCTTCTCGTACTGGACGTTCAGCGACGTGTTCGAGGAGGTGGGGATTCCGACGGCGCTGTTGCATGGCGGGTTCGGCCTGCTCACCCACCGCCAGGTCAAGAAGCCCACCTACCACCTGTACGCGTTCCTGGCCCGGATGGGCGATCAGGTCCTCGCCCGGGGCGCGGACCACCTGGTCACCCGGGACGCCGACGGCCGGGTCACCGTCCTGGCGTGGGCGCCGGTGGACGTCACCGGCCGGGTACCCGCGCCCGAGCGGCACACCCTGGCGCTGTCGGTGCCGCTGGACGCGCCCGGGGCGACGTCGGCGTACCTGGCGCGCTCGTCGGTGAGCGAGGAGGCGGGCAACGTCTACGCGGCCTGGGGCGAGATGGGTCGTCCCCACTCCCCGCTGCCCCGCCAGCTCGACGCGCTGCGGGAGGCCGCCGAGCCGGCCCGCACCCACCGCAGCCTGCCGGTGGTGGCCGGCCGGGCCGAGGTCGACCTCACCCTCGCCCGGCACGAGGTGACGCTGGTCGAGCTGACGGCCGTACGCGACGAGACCCCGCCGTGGTGGGACGACGCCCGGCTGCTCGGCGGGCCCGGCCGCGACGGGACCGACAACGGCGACGACGGACCAGGCGACGGCGGCCGGGCCGACGGGGAAGATCGGCCGTGAGCGGCGGGGACGCGCCGGCCGCGCGGCAGTTCGGTGTCGGGCCGTTGTCGCGGGCGGCCGCGCGGGTCCACACCCTGCTCGTCGTCGAGCTGCTCCTGCTGCTGGCCTGCCTGCCCGGCCTGGTCCCGCTGGTCCTGCTCGACCCGGACGCCAGCAACATCCCGCTCTACGCGGCCTGCGCGCTGCCGCTGGGCCCGGCGCTTTCGGCCGCGCTGTACGCGCTGCACCACCAGCGCCCCGACCTGACCGACCTGCGGCCCGCCGCCGCGTTCCGGCGGGGCTACCGGGCCAACCTGGCGGGGGTGCTGCGGATCTGGGTGCCGCTGCTGGTGTGGCTCACCGTCGTCGCGGTGAACCTCACCCACCTCGACGCGGCGGCCGTGCCCCGGTGGTGGGCGGTGCCGCTGGTCGGCGTCGCCGCCGTGGCGACCCTCGTCGGGGTGAACGCGCTGGTGATCACCTCCCTGTTCGCGTTCCGGGCCCGCGACGTCGCCCGCCTCGCCCTGCACTTCACGGTCCGCGCCCCCGGGGTGAGCATCGGCGCGGCCCTGGTGCTCGTGGCGGGAGCCGCCGGCACGGCGGTCACCTCGGAGGCGGTGCTCGCGCTGGCGGGCTCGGTGTGGGCCCTCGCGCTGCTGCGCGTCGCCGCCCCGATGGTCGAGACGATCCGGAAGGAGTTCGTTGCATGAGCCTGCCCCGCACCGCGAAGGTGGCCTTCGGAGGGGACTACAACCCGCAGCAGTGGCCCGAGGACGTGTGGAAGCAGGACTACCGGCTCTTCGACTCGGCCCGGATCGACACCGTCACCCTCGGCGTGTTCGACTGGGCGCTGACCCAGCCCGCCCCCGACAGGTACGACTTCTCGCTGCTGGACCGGGTCGTCGAGCGGGCCGCCGCCGAGGGTCGGTCGATCTGCCTGGCCACCGGCACCGGCGCGCACCCGGCGTGGCTGGCCCGTGCCCATCCCGAGGTGACCCGCGTCGACTTCGAGGGCCGCCGGCACCGGTTCGGGCAGCGCCACAACTCCTGCCCCAGCTCCCCGGTGTTCCGCCGGCTCTCGGCCGAGCTGGCCCGCCGGGTCGCCCGCCGGTACGCCGGGAACCCGGCGGTGGTGGCGTGGCACGCCGGCAACGAGTACGGCGGGGCCTGCTACTGCGAGCGGTGCGCGGCGGCTTTCCGCGACTGGCTGCGCGAGCGGCACGGCACCCTCGACGCGCTCAACGCCGCCTGGTACACGACCTTCTGGTCGCACACCTTCACCGACTGGGACGAGATCGAGCCGCCGTCTGCGCTGACCGAACACTGGCGCGGGCCCGACCACACCGCGTTCCAGGGCATCACCCTGGACTACCTGCGGTTCACCTCCGACGCGATGCTGGCCAACTTCCTCGACGAGAAGGCGGCCATCCGCGAGTCCAGCCCCGACGTGCCGGTCACCACGAACTTCATGGGCATGTACCGGCCGATCGACTACCACCGGTGGGCCCCGCACCTGGACTTCGCGTCCTGGGACAACTACCCGCCCGACGACGACTCGGCGGCGCGGATGGCACTGACCCACGACCTGATGCGCGGCCTCAAGGACGGCCAGCCGTTCTGGCTGATGGAGCAGACGCCCAGCTTCACGGCCTGCCGGGACGTCAACCCGCTCAAGCGGCCGGGGCTGATGCGGCTGTGGAGCTGGCAGGCGGTGGCGCACGGCGCGGACGCGGTGCTGTTCTTCCAGCTGCGGGCGTCGCGGGGGGCCTGCGAGAAGTACCACGGCGCGGTCATCGGCCACGCCGGGCGCTCCGACACCCGGGTGTTCCGGGAGGTCGCCGAGCTGGGCGCGGAGCTGGAGCGCCTCGGCGGGGCGACGCTGGGGGCGCGGACCCCGGCGCGGGTGGCGCTGCTGTTCGACTGGGACAGCTGGTGGGCGCTGGAGATATCCGACGGCCCGTCCCGGTTGGTCCGCTACCAGCAGGTGGTGCTGGCGTACCACCGGGCGCTGTGGGACGCGGGTGCCGACGTCGACGTCGTCGCGGTGACGGCCGACCTGTCGGGCTACGACGTGGTGCTCGCCCCGGCGCTGCACATGATCAAGGGCGACCTGGCGCGGCGGCTGGAGCGGGTGGCCGAGCGGGGCGGGTCGGTGGTGACGACGTTCCTGTCCGGGCGGGTGGACGAGAACGACCAGGCGTTCCTGACCGACGTGCCCGGTCCGCTCGGGCGGCTGACGGGGGCGCGCGTCGACGAGTGGGACGCCCGCGAGGCCGACGTGGTCAACCCGGTCGCGCTCGGCACCGGGCCCGACCGGGTCGAGGTCGCCTCCCGGCTGCTGTTCGAGCTGGTGATCCCGCAGGGGGCCGAGGTCGTCGGGACGTACCGGGCGGACTTCTACGCCGGCACCCCGGCGGTCACCCGCAACTCCTTCGGCGCCGGCCACGGCTGGTACGTCGCCGCCGGGCTGGACCAGCAGGGGGTGTCCTGGGTCGTGCGGCGGGTGCTGGACCGGCACGGCCTCGTCGGCCCGTACGCGGACGTGCCGGACCTGGAGACGGCCGTGCGGGTCGCCCCGGACGGCACCCGGCTGCGGTTCCTGCTCAACCACCGCGCCGAGGCCGTCGAGACGACCGCCCAGGCCGGCGGCGTGGACCTGCTCACCGGCGACCGCACGGCCACGGGCGGCCCGCTTCGGCTGCCGGCGCGGGGCGTCGTGGTGCTGCGGGAGGACCGGTGACCGACGCCGCCCAGCCCGTGCACGCTGCCTGGCTGCCGCCGGAGGCGTTCGCCCCGCTCGGCTCGCGCCGCGTCCTCGTGCGCGGCGACGGAGGGCTCGTCGACACCGCCTTCGACGAGGTCGAGCGGGCCTGCGCCCGGCACGGCGGGCGGGCGGACCGGACCTCCGGGGACCGGGAGGTGGACCTGGTGCTCGCGCTGCGCGACGCCGGCCCCCTGCCCGCAGCCGCTGCGGCGCTGGCTCGGGCGGCCGGGGCGGGCGGGCCACTCGGCACCGAGGGGTTCGCGCTGGCCCGCGCCGGGGGCGTCACGGTGGTGCTGGCCGACGCGCCGGCCGGCCTGCTGTACGGGCTGTTCCACGTGGTGCGCCTCGGCGCGGCGGCGTTCGACGGCGACCGCCCGGCCCGGCGGCACACACCGGCGATGGCGCTGCGCATGCTCGACCACTGGGACAACGTCGACGTGGACCCGGTGATGGGGCAGGTGGAGCGGGGCTACGCGGGCGGGTCGATCTTCTGGCGGGCCGGGGCGGCGCGCCGCGACCTGGACCGGGTCCGCGCGTACGGGCGGCTGCTGGCCGCGTGCGGCGTCAACGCGATCTCGGTGAACAACGTCAACGTCCATGCCACCGAGGCGCGGCTGCTCAGCGACCGCCTCGGCGACGTCGCCGAGCTGGCCGACGCGCTGCGCCCGTACGGCGTACGGGTACACCTGTCGGTCACCTTCGCCGCGCCCGTCGTCCTCGGCGGCCTGCCGACCGCCGACCCGCTCGACCCGGCGGTGCGCGCGTGGTGGGCCGCCGCCACCCGCCGCGTGTACGAGCTCATCCCGGACTTCGGCGGCTACGTGGTGAAGGCCGACTCCGAGGGCCAGCCGGGCCCGTTCACGTACGGGCGCGACCACGCCGACGGCGCGAACCTGCTCGCGGCGGCCCTGGCGCCGTTCGGGGGCGTGGTGCACTGGCGGGCGTTCGTCTACGACCACCGGCAGGACTGGCGGGACCGCTCGACCGACCGGGCGCGGGCCGCATACGACCACTTCGCCCCGCTCGACGGCCGGTTCCGCGACAACGTGGTGGTCCAGGTGAAGTTCGGCCCGGTCGACTTCCAGCCGCGGGAGCCGGTGTCGCCGGTGCTGGCCGCGATGCCGGCGACCCGGCTGGCGGTGGAGTTCCAGGTCACCCAGGAATACACGGGCCAGCAGCAGCACGTGTGCTACCTCGCGCCCTGCTGGAGCGAGGTGCTGGCGTTCGCGCCGTGGGTGCCGGGCGGGCCGACGGTCGCCGACGTGGCCGCCGGCTCGGGGCCGGGCCCGGCGGCCGGCGGCGGCCTGGCCGCCGTGGCCAACGTGGGCGACGACCCGTTCTGGACGGGGCACCCCCTCGCCCAGGCCAACCTGTACGCCTACGGCCGGCTCGCCTGGGACCCCCGGTTGGACTCGGTCGCCGTCCTCGACGAGTGGATCGACCTCACCTTCCCAGCGTCGACGGTCGGCGACCCGGCGCTGGTACGCGAGACGCTGCATGCCGTCATGGACGACTCCTGGCGCGTCTACGAGCGGTACACCGCCCCGCTGGGCGTCGGCTTCATGGTCAGCCCGGCCCACCACCACTACGGCCCCGACGTCGACGGCTACGAGTACTCGCGGTGGGGCACCTACCACTTCGCCGACCGCGACGGGGTGGGCGTGGACCGCACCCGCGCCACGGGCACCGGATTCACGGGCCAGTATCCGCAGCCGTGGTCGCAGGTGTACGAGTCGCTGCCCGACTGCCCAGACGAGCTGCTGCTGTTCTTCCATCACGTCCCGTACGGGCACGTGCTGCGCAGCGGCTCGACCGTCATCCAGCACATCTACGACACCCACTTCGCCGGGGTGCAGCAGGTGGCGCAGATGCGGCAGCGGTGGCGGCGCCTCGCCGGGGTGATCGACCCGGCGGTGCACGCCCGGGTGACCGAGCGCCTGGACGAGCAGTTGCGCTGCGCCATCGAGTGGCGGGACCAGATCAACACCTACTTTCTCCGCAAGTCCGGGGTGCCGGACGTGCGGGGGCGGCGGATCCACTGAGCGGGGTGGCGGCGCCGGCCGGCGCGGACAGTGACCGTGACCACAGCCCACGGAGGCGATAAAGGCCGGTGAAGTGTCGGTGAGCCTTGTTAACGTCACCGGCTGGTGCACGGCCGCTCGGCGTCACCCCGCAAGCTTCACCAGGAGATTTGCTGTGAGCAGTCAACCCGCGGCGCCGGCCAAGCTCGACGCCGCCGTACTGAAGATCGCCGGGGTCGTCGTCCTCGGCGCGATCATGTCGATCCTCGACGTAACCGTGGTCAGCGTGGCGCTGCCCACGTTCCAGACCGAATTCGACGCCTCCTACGCCCGGGTCGCCTGGACGATGACCGGCTACACGCTGGCGCTGGCCACGGTCATCCCGCTGACCGGCTGGGCCGCCGACCGGTTCGGCACGAAGCGGCTCTACATGGCGGCGCTCGTGCTGTTCACGCTCGGCTCGGGCCTGTGCGCCACTGCCGACTCCATCGGCCAGCTCATCGGCTACCGAGTGTTGCAGGGCCTCGGCGGCGGCATGCTGATGCCGCTCGGCATGACCATCATGACGCGGGCGGCCGGGCCGGAGCGGATCGGCCGGCTGATGGCGGTGCTGGGCATCCCGATGCTGCTCGGCCCGATCGGCGGCCCGATCCTGGGCGGCTGGCTGATCGACGTGGCGAGCTGGCACTGGATCTTCCTGATCAACTTGCCGATCGGCGTCGTCGCGCTGGCCTACGCGCAGTGGGCGCTGCCGAAGGACGCCCCGGAGCCGTCGGAATCGTTCGACTTCGTCGGCATGCTGATGCTCTCGCCGGGCCTGGCCCTCTTCCTGTACGGGGTGTCGTCGCTGCCCGAGACCGGCACGTTCGGCGACCGCAAGGTGTGGCTGCCGATGCTCGTCGGCGGGGTGCTGGTCGTCGCGTTCGTCGTCTACTCGTTCAAGCCGAAGCACCCGCTGCTCGACCTGCGGCTGCTGCGCGACCGCAACCTCACCGTGGCGTCCGTCACGATGGCCGTCTTCATGGTCGCGTTCATGGGCGCCGGCCTGCTGTTCCCGAGCTACTTCCTCCAGGTGCGCGGCGAGTCGACGCTCGACGCCGGCCTGCTGATGGCGCCGCAGGGCATCGGCGCGATGGTCACCATGCCGATCGCCGGCATGCTGGCCGACAAGATCCCGGTCGGCCGGACGGTGCCGTTCGCGCTGGTGCTGATCGCGGCCGGCTTCTTCGCCTTCACCCAGGTCGACACCGGCACGTCCTACCTGCTGCTGTGCGGCTCGCTGTTCGTGATGGGCCTCGGCATGGGCGGCACGATGATGCCGATCATGACGTCGGCGCTGAAGACGCTGACGAACCACGAGGTGGCCCGGGGTTCCACGCTGCTGAACATCCTCCAGCAGATCGCCGGGTCGGTCGGTTCGGCGCTCATGTCGGTGATCCTGACCAGCAAGCTGAACGACTCGCCGGCCATCCCGGGTGCGGTCGACCCGAACACGGGTGCGCCGGTCACCGAGGCCGGTCTCGCCATCGCCGTCAAGCAGAACCCGGAGCTGGCCCAGCAGTTCCCGGTCGACCCGGGGCTGCTCCAGCGGGGCCTGGAGTTCGTCGCCGGCTCGTTCGCCACGACCTTCTGGGTGGGCTTCGCCCTGGTACTGGCGACGTTCGTGCCGGCGTTCTTCCTGCCGCGCCGGCGTCAGAAGTCCCACCTGCTCGACGACGAGCAGACGCCCGCCCCGGTGCTGATCCACTGATCGCGCGTCGCGGCGTGGGGCCCCGGCTCCACGCCGCGACGGGTCAGACCAGCGGGGCCACCGGGCGGAAGGAGCTGTCCGCCCGGAAGACGGCGGTGTCCTGGTACAGGTCGATGCGCAGCGCGTAGTCGTAGTGGCGCAGGTACCGGCCGGGATAGTTGTAGGACTCCAGCGAGATCGCGCCGGTGACCGAGCCGGGCCGGGCACAGAACGTCGCGTCGCGCCCGAAGATCGCGCTGCCGTCGTTGACGTCGGCCCTGATCCGGTAGTCGTAGTGTCGCAGGTACCGGCCATCGGCGGCGCGCAGCGAGTAGCAGTTGGCGTCGGCGAGCCCGGCGACAACGGTGAAGGTGGCGTCCTGCCGGGCCTGCGCCGGGCTGGACGCCGAGGCCGGGTCGAGGTAGCCCAGGTTGTCGGCGCGGCGGGCCACGTACCGGTCCGGGAAGTTGACCGACTGCAACGACCGCGCACCGGTGGGCAGGGTGACGCCGCCGGGCACCGTCTCGCGGAGCACGGTGAAGTGGCGGGCGAAGCCGGACAGCCCGGGCAGCTCGGCCGGCGCGGTCCAGGTGCGCAACCCGTCGTAGCTGTCGCTGAAGTAGTACCTGCCGACCGTGTACCCGTCGAAGTAGATCCGCCAGCCGCCGTTGTCGAGTTGCACCAGCGCCTGGCCCTCGCGCGGGCCGCCCCAGCCGGCCCAGTCGCCGGTCCCGACGAAGGTGTAGGGGCCGTTCAGGCTGCTCGCCGTGGCGTGCTCGACGTACTTGGTGGTCTCCTGCTTGGCGAACGCGTGATAGGTCGCGCCGACCTTCACCACGAACGTGTCGATGTGGTTGGGGCCGATCCCGGCCAGGAGCGTGGGCGTCCCGAACGCGGTGAGCGAGGTGTTCGTCGCGCGCAGCCGGTACGGCTTGAAGTCGGCGCCGTTGGTGGAGAGCGAGACGATCACGTTGACGCTGCCGTCGCTGTCGACGAACCACTCGGGCGCCCAGGTGTTCTGCACCGTCATCGGGATGGTGTGGTTGCGCAGGAACGTCCAGTTGACCCGGTCGGTGCTGGTCGCGAAGCCGATCGTGTTGCCCGTCCAGTTGGTGGTGTAGACGACGTAGTATCGCCCGTCGGTGTGCCGGATGATGCTCGGGTCGCGGATCAGCCCGGTCGGCGGTGTGTAGGCGGGCCCGCGCAGCAGTCGGTAGCCGGTGGCGTCGGGCGACTCGTAGACGTACATGTTGGATTCGCTGCTGTTGGTGAACGCAGTCATCGTGTAGCGGGAGGCCTGGCCCGGCGGGGGCGCGGCGGCCGGGGCGGCCGACGCCACGGCGACCCCGGCGGCCGGCAGCGCGGTGGCGAGCGACGCGAGGACGGTCACGGCCGTCAGCGCCGCCCGGCGCCACGACCGGCGGACGGTTCGATACATCTGCCACCCCCACGCGAACAATCGAAGTTACTCGATGTTAACGCTCGCCTCACCGGGTGACAATGAGGGCGTGCTGCCGGTCAGTGCGCCGCCACGACCACCGCGTCGGCCGACGGGCCGGCGAGCCGGGCCGGCCGCACGACCACGAGCAGGACCGCCATGGCCGCCACCATGCCGCCCGCCACCACCAGCGCCATCGCCACCGCGCCGGTGCCGAGCACGCCCACCAGGGGCGCGGCCACCGCGCCGACGCCGAACTGCACCGCGCCGAGCAGGGCGGAGGCCGTGCCCGCCGCCTCGCCGTGCCGGGACAGGGCCAGGGCCGGCGCGTTCGGCATCGCCAGCCCCGCCGCCGCGAGCACCACCCACAGCGACGCCAGCAGGCTCGGCAGCCCGCCCAAACCGGTCACGGCGAAGACGAGCAGCGCCAGCCCGGCCAGGGTCCCCACGCCCAGGGACGCGACGAGGATCCGCTGCGGGGAGTGGCGTCGCAGCAGCCGCACGTTGAACTGGGTCGCCCCGATCAGCCCGACCGCGCCCGCCCCGAAGGCCAGCCCGAACTGCTGCTCGTCGAGGCCATACTGCTGTTGCAGGACGAACGACGACCCGGCCACGTAGGCGAACAGCGCCGCCATGGCCAGGCCGGCGACCAGCACCAGGCCGACGAACGTGCGGTCGCGCAGCAGCGAGCCGTACACGGCCAGGGTGGCCAGCACCCCGCCGCGCCGACGTCGGTCGGCCGGCAGCGTCTCGCGCAGGCCGAACACGGCGACCATGACGAGCACCGCCCCGAAGGCAGCCAGGGCCACGAACACGCCCCGCCAGTCCGTCCAACGCAGCAGCCCGCCACCGAGGGTCGGCGCGAGGATCGGCGCGGCCCCCATGACCAGCAGCAGCCGGGACAGCAGGGTGGCGAAGGCCGCGCCGCTGAACAGGTCGCGGACCACGGCCATCGCGACCACCGAGGCCGCCGCGACGCCCAGGCCCTGCACCACCCGCAGCGCGCCGAGAACGGTGACGCTCGGCGCGACCACGCAGAGCATCGACGCCACGACGTGCAGCGCGATGCCGGCGATCAGCGGCTTGCGCCGGCCGACGGCGTCCGACAGCGGGCCGATCAGCAGCTGGCCGATGGCGAGGCCGGCGAGCGTGCCGGTGAGGGTCAGCTGCACCGCCGCCGACGTGGTCCGGAAGTCGGCGACGAGCGCCGGGAAGGTGGGCAGGTACATGTCGATGGTCAGCGGGCCCACCGCGATCAGCGAGCCGAGCACGAGGACGAGCCGCAGGCGCTGCCGGCGGCTCATCGCGTCGCCCGGCGTCGGCGGGGCTGCCGGCGCCACGGTGGCGGCGGTCATCGGGACACACCGGCGCGGTCGACGCGCGGCCGGGCGGGAAATGATGCAACGGTCACAACAGGCTCCAAATCCGGGGCCCGGCAGCTGATTCCCCGTCCGGCGACAGGTAATGCAGGTCACAGGCCGGCGGGCCCCCCACGAACGGTACGGGTGCGGGGGGCCCGCCAGGCGTCAGACGGTCGAGCAGGTGGCGCCGTTGAGGGTGAAAGAGGACGGTTTGCCGGCGTTGCCGGTGTGGTTCGCCTGGAACCCGATGTCCACCGACCCGTTCGGGGCGACGCTGCCGTTGTAGGAGACGTTGCGGGCGGTCACCGCGCCGCTGGCGGGGGTGTAGGTGGCGTTCCAGCCGCTGGTGATGCTCTGCCCGCTCGGCAGGGTGAACGCCAGGGTCCAGCCATTGACGGTCACGGCGCTGGTGTTGGTGATCGTGACGGCGGCGGTCAGGCCGGTGCCCCAGGCGTTGACCGTGTACGACACCCGGCACGCCCCGGACGCCGGGGGCGTGGTGGGCGGGGGCGTCGTGGGCGGAGGAGTGGTGGCCGGCGGCGTCGTGGGCGGGGGCGTCGTCGTCGGGGGCGTGCCACCGATGCTGCCCGGCACCGCACGCAGCGCGTTGTACCAGGCGGTGGCCATCTTGCCGTAGCCCGTCGCGTTGGGGTGGATGCCGTCGGCGAGGTCGGCGTAGGTCAGCGCGTTGCCGATGTCCACGAGGTGTACGTGGCGGCCAGCGTTGACCTTGCTCTGCACGATGCCCGGGATGGCCGCGTTGTACGTCCGCACGGCGTTCTCGGTGCCCGACCGCGGGATGATCGTCGCGACGAAGACGTCCGCCGTCGGCGCGGTCGTGGTGATGCGGTCGATCAGCGTGGAGAGGCGGGACGCGGCGGCGGTCGGGTCGCCGTACATGTCGTTGGTGCCGATGTGCAGCAGCACCGTGCGGGGGGTCGTCGCCCGCAGCCAGTTGACGACGTTGGCATCGACCTGGGAGATGGTCCACCCCGAGTGACCCTCGTGGTCGTGGTCGCCGAGGCTGGCCGGCCCGTTGAACATCGAGCCGACGAAGTCGATCCGGTAGCCGCCGGCGGCGAACTTCTGCCACAGGTCGATGCGGTAGCCGCCGGGTACGTTGAAGCCGTCCGTGATCGAGTCGCCGAGCGGCATCACCCGGACGCCGCCGTTGGACTCGGCGTTGGCGGGGGCGATCGCGAGCGTGACGGCGGTGGCGACGACCGCCATGACGGCCGCCGCGGCGCCGAACAGGCGAGTTCTTCGTGTCATGCGTATCCTCCCGATGGTGGTTGCCCGGGCGAGGGACGCGCCGGGGCGCGGTGCTGGATCCGGGCGCGGCGGTGATCCCCGTCGAGGTCCGCCCGCGGGCGGCGGACGAGGATGAACGGAGGCGCGGCGGGTCGGCGCACCACCGCAACTGCCGGGTACGGCGCGGGAAGGCCAACCGTCGGCAGTGCCCGTGCGGCTGCGCCGCCGGCCCCGGTGTCCGAGCGGACAACCGGCGGCCCGTGGCTGGAGCGTGCCCTTCACCCTGGCCGCCGACACCATAACGTGTGACCGCTAACACCCACAATGGATCGTCACCGGGCGATACTTTCAGGTGCGGGCGGGCCGAATCGGGGTGCGCCCCGACCGGCGCGGCGCAGAACTGCCCGCGACACCGCCACCACCGCGACGACCGTCGCTGCCGCACACGCCACGACCGCGTCACGGGCTACCGTCCGCCGCGTCGGGCGCCCCTCGCCACGACCGTTGCCAGCGCGACCAGCGCCAACGCCACCGCGACGCCGCCCACCAGGAGAGATGCGGTGCCGCCGCGCTCGGCACGGTCGCGGACGCCGCGTCCGGTGGCTGTGCGGTCGTCGACCCCGCCACCACGGTCGTCGGCGCGGCCGGTCGGCCCCGGGTCGGTTCGGCGCCCGGACGGGGTCGGCCCGGGGGCCAGGGCGTAGCGCAGGATCCTCGGTCGCGTGCCGGGTGGCTGGTTCGCCGTCTCGGAGACCGTGAGCAGGGACCGGCCGTCGCGGCTGTAGCTGACCGACTCGCCCTGCGGTTCGTCCGGCAGCGCGATGCTCCTCGGCCGGCCGGTGGTGAGCGCCGCGACGAGATCACCGTCGGCGACGTCGAACTCGAAGGCGTCGGCGTAGGTGCGCAGGACGACCCGCCGCCCGTCGGGCGCGCTCGCCCCGCCGGTGACCACGCCCCGGCCCACGAAGGAGTACGGGTTACGGGTCGTGGTGGACGGCAGCCGCACCTGCCCCACCCTGGCCAGCGGCACGGTCCCGCCCGCCCGCAGCGGCACGGCCGGGCGGTACAGGCCAGCGCTGCCGCCCTGCTTCGTCACGATCACCGGCCGCCCGGCACCGTCGACCAGGAGGGCCTCCGCGTCGTGCGCCCCGTCCGGGTAGGTCAGGCGGTGCAGCACCGGCCGTGCCGCCCCGGGCGACAGTTTCCACAGTGCGACGGTCCGGCGGGCCCGGTCGTTGTCGCCGATGTCGGCGACCCAGATCGTGCCGTCCGCGCCGACGGCCAGGTCCTCGGTGTCCCGTGGCCGCGACGGATAGCGCACCGTCCGCGCCACCGCGCAGCGGGCGTCGAGGAAGAAGATCCGGCGGCGGGACTCCTCGTCGGCGCCGTCGTTGACGACGACGAACCCGTCGTCGGTGGCGACCAGGCCGGAAATCTCGGTCAACCGGTCGTCGCGGATGTCGCACACCGGCCGGCCCGACGGCGGCGCGAGCCCCGCGACGGGCCCCGCCACCGCCGGGCCCGGGGCGACGGCGACGGCGACGGCGGTGGCACCCGCGACGGCGACGGCGGTGGCACCCGCGGCGGCAGCCGCCGACCACCACCGCGGGTGCCGTGCTGATCCGGGGTTGGTCACCCCAGAATCATCCGGCTCCACCGCCCGTCGGGGAATCCCGGTGCCGCCGCCTACTGACCGACCTGGCAGGCAGCACCGTTGAGCGCGAAGTCGTCGGGGCGCGAGTTGCTCGCGCCGTAGCTCGCCTGGAAGCCGAAGCTCGCCGTGCCGCCCTGCGGCAGGCTGCCGTTCCAGTCGACGTTACTTGCGGTGACGCCGGCCCCGGACTGGGTGACCTGCGCGTTCCAGGCGTTGGTGATCCGCTGGTCGGCGGCGAACGACCAGGTCAACGACCACCCGTTCAGCGCCGGCCCACGGTTGCTGATCCGCACGTCCGCCGTGAACCCGCCGGTCCACTGGTGGGGCGTCCAGGTGACCAGGCAGGTGGCCGGCGGAGCCGTCGTGGGCTGGGTGGTCGGCGGGGCGGTCGTCGACGGGGGAGTCGTGGTGGGCTGGGTGGTCGGCGGGGGCGTGGTGTCGCGCGGCGGGAAGCGCAGGATCCGGTCGTCGGTCGCCGCCGGCGAGCCGCGCCCGTCGCGGTTGCTGGTGGCGACCCAGAGCCACCCGTCCGGGCCGTACTCGACCGTGCGCAGCCGCCCGTACGCGCCGACCAGTTCGGGGACCGGGGTGCCCACGCCGCCGGCGCCGTCGAGCGGCACGTTCCACAGCCGGGTGCCGCGCAGCGCGGCGACGAAGAGCCGGTCGCCGGCGATCGCCGCGCCGCTCGGGGACGCCTCGGCGGTCGTCCAGACCAGCAGCGGGTCGCGGAACCGGGGGTCGTTGCCCCGCCCCTCCACCGTCGGCCAGCCGTAGTTGCCGCCGGCGACGACGAGGTTGACCTCGTCCCAGGTGTTCTGCCCGAACTCGGTGGCGTAGAGCCGGCCCTGGGCGTCCCAGGCCAGGCCCTGCACGTTGCGGTGGCCGAGGCTGTAGACCAGCGACCCGGGGAACGGGTTGTCCACCGGGACCGATCCGTCCGGCCGCATCCGCAGGATCTTGCCGTTGCGGCTCTGCGGGTTCTGCGCGGTGGCGGTCTGCCCCGCGTCGCCGACTCCGGCGTAGAGCAGTCCGTCCGGCCCGAAGGCGATGCGTCCGCCGTCGTGGGTGCTGGCCCGGGCCAGGCCGGTGAGGATCGGCGTCTGGGTCTGCGGGTCGGTGAGCCGGAACCGGACGATCCGGTTGTCCGTGGCGGTGGTGAGGTAGACGTAGACGTAGCCGTCCTGGGTGTACGTCGGGGAGACGGCGAGGCCGAGCAGGCCACCCTCGCCGACCGGGGTCACGCCGGAGATCTGGGCCACCGCCTCGGTCGCCTGACCGGGCCGCACCCGGAGCACCTGGGCGGAGTTGCGCAGCGTCACCAGGGCGCTGCCGTCGGGCAGGAAGTCCATCCCCCAGGGCACCGTCAGGCCGCTGGCGGCGACCTGCGGGCGGCTGAAGTCGAAGTCGCCGACGGCCAGGGCGGCATGGGCCGCCGGGCGGGGGCCGCCGGGCGTCGGCGGGTGGGCGAGGGCTGCGGCGCCCGCGCCGGTCACCGCGAGACCCGCCGCGACCGCCGCCACCATGATCGATCGGACTCTCACGACAAACACCTCCAAACCAGTCAGCGAGTGGCGTCAATATAACTGGTCGGCGGGAATTTCGACAGGCCAGCGGCGCGGCGACCTCGCCGGGTGGCGGCACCTGCGCCCGATGGCGACCACCCCGCTGCCCGGGAGGCGCTGCGCTGCATCGGCGACTGGCTCGGCATCGGGGCGGCGAACCTGATCAACCCCGGGGTGGTGATCTTCGGCGGGATGCTGCGCGACGTCTATCCGGGCGCGGCGGAGCAGGTCCGGGCCCGCATCGCGAGCAACGTGCTGCCGGTGGCCAGGGAGCGGGTACGGCTGCGCACGTCGGCCCTCGGCGACGCCGCCGAGCTCGGCTTCGCTGAGCTGCTGGCCGACCCGCTGGGCGCGCTCACCCGCGCGGTCGCATCGCCCGTGGCCGGATCGGGCCGGGGACGCGGTTGGCCGATCCGCGGCGGGCTGGGGGGGGGGGGCCCCCCACCCCCCCCCCCCCGGGCCGGGGCCCGGCACAAAGTGACCCGTAGGGC